>JAYRWN010000287.1:0-19557 GCA_041917975.1 Saprospiraceae bacterium
CTACCGGCATACTTAAAGGACATCCGTTGCCATTCAAATGGGCCAACCAAACTTGGTTTTATCCAGACTCATTGTTACTTGAAAGTATCTTTCTTCAAGGCCTGAAGGAATTTGGATTCCCCATTCCCACCAGGGTTGAAAAAAGTGAATTTTTAACGGGCGAGACTCTGGTGCAGCTCCTGGCTGGTATCGATAAAAATCTAATTTGGGATCCACAAACCTTCTGGTCACAACATTTTAATAATGTCTGGTCCCAGGATTTGTTAATCACCCGTTTAGAGGCTTGTGTTGTCTTGGATTTACTCCTGGATGTTTTCCACAAAAAGGATGTGGATTGGGATGGAAATTTTGAATAACTTTTTGTATCTCATTGCTTAGCAGGAATATACCAGACATTGTTGTCTAAATCAATTCCACCGCCTAGTTGCTCCTGAATGACCCGGTCCACAATAAAAACTCCTTCCTCCGCCATGCGTTGAAAATCATCCACACCCTCGCGAGGGAAATTTTGTCGGGTCCGGTGGATATTAAACTGGTCGGCAAACTGACGACCAAAAGCTTTTTCTACTCCGGTTCTGCCTAACATAAAGCCCAATAAGCCGCCCCAGGTCGCCGTGGGATTATCGCTGTCCCAACCGCACAAAGCGCCAATCTTTATGGTCTCACGGATATCTCCCTCGCCATACAATAAGCTGATAATGCTCGCTCCGAAATTAATACCGGCGGCAAAACAACCATGACAGACTGTATCTAGAGTGGACCATAAATAACCGTCTTCCTGACGCACCTGATACTTTTCATGCAAGGAATCACGAACTGCTTCCCACGGTAATCCGGCTTGATAAGCTTTAAGAACATAATCATACATCCTGGCGGGATAGGTGTCGTCTGACAAATGTTTTCTGGCTTCATTGGCCATCGTCTGTACCTGCGTCTTAAGGTCTGAGACTTGCTCATTGCCGGCAGCCAAGGCGTGCATAATCACATAAAATTCAGCGATGGCTTGAGCTTGCCCACTGGCTGTGGTCTGGATGGGGAGGGCTGCCATTTTTAAGGCTATATCCGGTCGACCGGGTGCAAACAAACCAAAGATTTCTGTGGTGAGCTGGGCGTCAATCATTTCATAACCGGGATTGTGCTCTTTTTGACCGGTAGCTGGTGGTTCCAGACCTTCCTCCATCAGATCAAATGCATTTTGGTTGGACACCCACAAGTAATTTTCTTCCTCCGCTTTGATATGTTTTAACCACCCCTCCCTGATTTGCATAGGACTGAGAAATGGCGTTTTATGGGTGTACAAAAGATGTTGATACATATACTCAATATCCGTGTCATCATCTGCGCCCCAGATCCCACCCTCTGGTTCAAAGTAAAAATCAATGGTGTCTCTCAACACATTTGACCCCCAAATGTTTGGTTCATCCGGTCCCTGCCAATTGACCCGGGTGTAAAATCCGGCACCTTTTCCATTTAATCCTTGTCCACCTATTTTGTCCATTTCAGTGATTAGTCCAGTCCAGTTGGCAATGCACTGACCTAACCAGAAACCATACAGTTGATTGACATAATCCTGACGGGAAATGCTCTGGTCGCTTGCTTGAGTCGAATAAGGCTTATAGTTTAGATGTTGGTCTTGTAAAACAATGGGTTCAGCTTTTTTACAAAAAAATAAACTCCCCAAAAGAAGAAAAAGACCCGGCAAACGCAGTTTAAATTTCATGGCTTGACTCCTTTTAAAAAATAAACATATAGCTAGTGCATAATAAATTCATGCAATTAACAAAACAAAAAGAATAAAGCAATTACATCGATAAATATTTATTGGGAATGTTCCGCGGCCAATAATCCAGCCCGTAAGCTGATTGCATAAGTAAACGTACCACCTCATAAATTTGGAGTTCATTGCGCTGAACTTGGCGCAGTAGACCCATCATGGCATAACTGAGGGGATTAACTGCCGGGATAAAGGTTTCCCATGGATAATTTTTGCCCCAGATCAGTCCCTTGACCATCAATAAAACTTCGGCATGCTGATCCAATAAAAATTTTAACATGTCGAGGCAATGGTTATCGTGCTGGTTTACGGTGTGGAAAATCGAAGTTTGCCCCCCAAAACCATTATCATCCACACCGGCCGGAGTATTGACATCCAGGCCATGATTAACCAATACCCTGGCACATTGCACATGATTATATTCCGCACAAATGTGCAGGAGGGAGGCCTGATATAAGGGTGTAAACGTACAGTCCAAAGTATATTGCTTAGCCAATATAGTCCGATCATTTTTTATTAAAGCCTCAAGAGTAGAGTCATCATCCAGTAATACGGCCAGGAGCCCGGGATCATTAAAAATCATTCCCTGATCCACAAAGGTGCGCACACAATGTTTAAATTCCCGACTGCGCCAATACATGTTTACCAGTTCATAAAAGAGAGGCTTTCCTTTATATATCAGATTAGGATCCAGGCCTTGAGCAAAACAACGCTTTATCCCTTCCACCGAATGAATTTCGAATTCGCCAAGTATTTTATTAACAAGATCCACTGTCCAGGATTACTTCGTTCAAATTAGGGTTTATTTTTTAGATCCATATAACCACACACTAGCTATTCAAACCCTCCAACACCTGCCACCGTAGTATATTTAAAGGTAGGTCTTTTGTCCGGAAAAATTATTTTGTAGGCAAACTGACACATAATTGCCGCCTCATGAAATCCACACAAAATTAATTTCAATTTTCCTGGATATGTATTAATATCACCCACCGCAAATATGCCTGGGATATTCGTACTGTAATCCAGGGTATTTACTTCAATGGCATTTTTATTTATGTTTAGTCCCCATTCACCCAAAGGTCCCAATTTCGGCGATAATCCAAATAATGGTAAAAAATAATCTACCGGCAAGGCCCAGGAATCTTTTTGATCTTCCTTTATTTCTACAGCAGATAAAGTTTCTTCACCATGCAAAGCGGTAATTTCCGCATAAGTAACCAACTTAATTTTACCGGATTTGGCTAATTCCTGCGCTTTATCCACTGATTCCGGTGCGCCTCGAAATTCACCTCGGCGATGTACCAACGTCAATTCAGCAGCAACCTCAGCTAAATAAATAGCCCAATCCAATGCACTGTCACCGCCTCCGGCAATCACCACCCGCTTTTGCCGGTATTTCTCCGGATCACGAACCATATAATCAATCCCGGCGTCTTCATAAACATCGATATTGCTTAAATCGGGTTTACGTGGTTCAAAACTCCCCAGCCCAGCTGCGATCACCACCACAGGGGCAATAAATTCCGTTCCTTTATTGGTGATTATTCGAAATCCTTGGTCAATTTTCTTTAATTTTTCAGCCCGTTCGCCCAGAGTAAAACCTGGCTTAAAAGGGGCAATTTGTTTCAATAAGTTCTCGGTAAGATCTTTGGCAATGATTTCGGGATAACCTGGAATATCATAAATGGGTTTTTTCGGGTAAACCTCATTTAATTGGCCACCCGGTGCAGCTAAAGCATCTACCAGGTGGCAATGAATTTTTAATAATCCGGCTTCAAATACGGTAAATAATCCCACCGGCCCCGCACCGATAATCAACATGTCCGTCGTAATTGGTCCTTTCATCCGTTATGATATATTATGATTTTTATCCCCTAAAATTTATTTTCTTAAGCTATTTATTCTCCTTTAAATTGTGGTTTTCTTTTATTAACAAAAGCATCTGCACCTTCCTTAAAATCGGCTGTAGCGGCTAAACGGCCGAACCAGTCAGCTTCTTCTACATAGCCATTCTGCTGAGTCGAAACGTTAAGTGCTGCCAAGGTTGCGGAAATGGCCAGAGGACCTTTTTCACCTATCCGGGTCAACCAATGCATGGCCATTGTTAATTCTTCTCCGGCTTCTGTTTTAGCATTGACCAAACCATAATGCAAGGCTGTATCCGCATCGATAATTTCCGCCGTGAGTAGCAGGTGTAAAGTCCGGGATTTTCCGATTAAATTTACTAACCTCACCGTAGCCCCATAACCAGGTAATATACCCAGATTAACTTCCGGTTGGCCAAAACGGGCTTTACTTCCGGCAACACGTAAATGACAAGCCATTGCTAATTCACACCCTCCACCCAAGGCATAACCATTCACCGCAGCAATGACCGGTTTTGGATAGTTTTCGATGGCCTGAAAAATTAATTGACCTCTCCGGGATAATTGCGTGGCTTTATTCTGGTCAAGAGCGGCAAATTCTTTTATATCTGCCCCGGCAGCAAAGGCTTTTTCTCCTTTACCTGTAATGATAATCCCATCTAAGGTTGTTGGGTCCGGTGGAGCGATAATAAAAAAATGCTCCAATTCATTAAACACCTGTTGATTCAAAGCATTTAAAGCTTCCGGGCGGTTAATGTAGATGATAATGATCCGACCGATACTTTGTATTTCAAGGTTTTGGTACGTCATAAATCAAAGCATTATAAATTTATCAGATAAACGTAAGCTGTTCAAGATTTAGCATATGAATTAATTGGGTCTAATACGCCGCCATAATTTCTCCCACAAGTCATTAAGTTGCGGCGCCCATCCGAAATACATTATCGGCCCTAAAAATAAGGCCGTTACTAAACTGCTTTTAATAATAATTTTTATCAAATTATGGCCGCCAACCGGCAAAGCATTTACTATAAAAAACACTACCACGCCCAATAAGAGCGTATACATGGTTGCCTGAGTAAATGGCCAGACATGAAACCGGTAATAAATAAACAAGACCTTGGCCAGGCTAAACATAGCCATAGCGATAAAAGTAGCTAATGCCGCCCCAATAAAACCATAAATTTGTATCAGCCAAAAATTAAAAATCACATTCGATAACGCCAGGAAAATAACCATATAAAAATTAAACCGGAAGTATTTTGAATAACCAATGATTTCATTATCGGTACTGAATAATAGGTTAATATAACGGGCTAATCCGGAAAACAATACCACGATAAAAGCCCCCTGGTATTCGTCACTGTTAGGCAGCAGGCTGAACAGTTCCCGTACATTTACCAATAACCCTATAAAAATCCAGCCTCCCAATACCGCCAGAATTATAGAAGCGCTTTGATAAATAGTTCTGACTTCATCATAATTCTCATTGGTAATGGCTTTAGATAAAATCGGACCAGCGATCATGGTAATTGACAAGTAGGGAATTTCAATAAACGTGGTAAAATAAGTAATGATCTTATAAACCCCGGTTAATTGTACATTATTCATTAACTTAGTCACCATAAAGGTATCAATACGAAAAGCAAGGGCAACCCCTATCGAACCAATTATGCCAAACAGCATATAATTAAAAAATTCACGATATTCCGTCTGGGTAAAATATTTCCAAAATGGCTCCCAAACCGGCCGGGCCTGGTGCCAGAAATAAATCAATAAACCGAGAAGAATAATGGTGTAAATACTTACATAGGCTAACATGTAAGTGTGATGAGACCATGAAAAATAAAATACCGCCAGAATAATAACACCTAACCCGACTTTGGGAATCAACTGGTCAAGTATAGCCGGCACTACGATACGGTGTAAATTAGCAGTGAGATTAACCAATAGTGAAGATAACGCAACGACAATGGCCAAAGGAACGCTCCAGAAGACATAACTGCGAAATAAAGGGTCGTCATCAGCATTAACCAGGGCGTCCCTGAACTCATGTCGAAATACAAAAAAGACAACCAGGGTAACCAAAGAACCCAAAATAGCTCCACAAAAGATCAGCGAATAAAATGCATTTCGTTTTTTATCGTCATGACTGTAGCGTGGAAAATACCGTATCGGTAAAGCGTTAACCCCCAGCAATAAAAATGGCGCTAGCATCAATGCATCATCAATGATCGTTTGAGCCAACCCATATTCTTTGGTCCAACGGGAATAGATGAAAAGCATGTTTAAAGCGCCAATCCCTACGGCCAGATAGTGTACGAGGCTGCGTTTAAAACTTTGCCGGATGATAACTCCCATACCACAAAGGTAGAAGTGGGGCTGGCTTAGTCTAATTTTTTTTTGCGATCTTATCTCATTGGCTGACATAATTTAGATATTATAACTCTGTTTACCATAATCTGAACTTAACTTTGACGTTGAATCCACATAGAAATATGGGAAAACTTAGCTTGTTTGCACTGTTCTTGGCATTAACCTACAGCCTGGCTGGACAACGGACATGTTATGTAGATACATCATTGGTTCAGCAGGGGCTACCCGTCAGGATAACCTTGCGCGAAGAGTTACAGGTGCAGGTGGTGGTCCATATCGTCTGGCGTGATATCACCGAAAACATCTCTGACGCTCAAATCCACTCTCAGATTGATGCTTTAAATCGGGATTTTAATCAGACCAATTTGAAGGCTTTACCAAAGGACTTTCAACATTTAGCTGCTCAGGTCAATATACATTTCTGTCTCGCTTCTATAGATCCACAAGGCTTTCCCAGTACTGGCATAACCCGTACTCAGACTTCCCAGGAAGCCATTGGGATAGCTATCGCGCCCGGCCAACGGCAGGCAATCCATTATTCAAACCACGGCGGTCAGGATGGTTGGCCTCCAGATAAATATATTAATATATGGGTTGGCAATTTAGCTGGATTGTATGGCCGAGCAAGTATGCCAGGTGGGGCCAGGCATCCTGAGGAGGATGGGCTGGTCATCGACACCCGCTATTTCGGAATGGTTGGTCGTGTTGCATACCCCTATCATTTGGGACGGACTTTGGTGCATGAAATGGGGCATTATCTCGGGTTGGATCATCCCTGGGGAGCTATCCAAAATGAATGTATTGAAGACGATGGAATTTCCGACACCCCACCACAGTTAGGGCCACACCTGGGCTGTCCACCGCATCCCCAACCCGGCTGTTTCGGTCCGGCCATGTTTATGAATTTTATGGAGCTGGGCGACGACCCCTGTCTCCTGGCTTTTACCGCAGGTCAGGTAGCTGTCATGCGCCAAGTTTTAATGGAAGTTCGCTCCGGTCTGTTATCCAATAAGTGTATAAATCAATCATCATCCTTGACGGATACAAGTTTTAAGATTTTACATTTCCCTACTTCTCGCCACTTGGTTGTTCACTTCCTGTCGCCCCTGCAATCTTCGGTGAATGTGGAGTTCTTTAACATTCAGGGTCAGCGCATATTTAGCTACCAAAGTCCCCACCAATGGACGGGCATTATTCCTATCTCCGAGGAGGTCACCGGCTTTTATTTTATAGTTCTTAGGCAGGCCGGGAACGTTGTCACTAAAAAAGTGTTTATTCCATGATGATGTCCAAAACGTATTATGTCAGTATCGCCTTATTTTTGATGGGAATTGGTTGTATAGCTCCATCCACATTCGCTACGAAAAAGGAACCTGCCCGCATTAGTTATTCTAAAGGGCCCTGCTTTGGCTTCTGCCCTCAGTTCCATATGGAAATTTTTCAGAATGGGCACATGGTTTATGAGGGTACAAAAAATACCGTTCTTCTTGGCACATATTCCTCCCAACTGCCTAAACGGGACTATAAAAAAGTGGTTCAGTGGTTTAAACAATATCGCTTTGATACCCTGCCCGAATCGGTAAACCTGGACATCATGGATGCTCCAACCACTACTTTACGTTTTGACCAAAAAACTATCAAAAGCAAGGGCTCTCCCCCACCTGCACTTCAAGCCATTTCCGATAGTTTAAATCAGCTCTTACTAAGCTCATCCTGGTCACTCATTGCTCCGGTGTGGGATGACCATGTCATTCCCAATGAAATAATTGTACAGTTGCATCAGGGCATATCTATTCAGACCTGGTTAAAAGAGTTTGTCCATTATGGTTTGTATCTAAAACAAACTGTTAGCCCGACAAAAAATATGCATGTGGTGAGTTTCCAGGCTGCCCAGCATGATCCTAAAAAGATCTTTATGGACATTCACGAGCATAAAAAGGTTATAAAAGTGGAATTCAATAAAACCTTGGACCTGCGCTAAGATTATGTATTCTCTAATCTTTAAACGGTTGAAAAACAGCTTTTACAGGCAATTTTGAGGTGCTTTAAAAATTTCTTAAGAACTATTCATTTGATTATAAATAAATAATGCATTATAAAAAATTTAAATTTGTGCACGATTTGTTTTTTTGATATATCTTTGTCGGCGAATTGAGTCAGTAAGATCAGAATGTTATTGTTTTGCCATTTTTGTTTTGCATGCTAACCCTTCTGTCTTAAACCTCAGCGCTGTTTATTTAATTATTTTATTTTTTAACTATTTTTTTTTATGAACATTTACATTGCAAACTTGGACTTCAAAATTGAAAGTCATGACCTGAAAGAACTCTTTGAAGAGTTTGGCACCGTTGCTTCAGCCAACGTTATTATGGACAAAGTTACCGGCAAATCCCGTGGTTTTGGATTTGTGGAGATGCCTACCGATGAAGAAGGGCAAAAAGCTATTGATGAACTGAATGGTTCAGAGTACGAAGGTAAAAACATTACTGTTTCTGTGGCAAGACCAAGAACTGAACGTACTGATCGTCCTCGCTTTGGCGGAGGCGGCGGAGGCGGTTTTAACCGTGATCGTCGTCCCGGCGGAGGCGGCGGAGGTGGATTTAACCGTGATCGTCGTCCCGGCGGCGGTGGAGGTGGATTTAACCGTGATCGTGACCGCGGCGGAGACCGTGGCGGCTTTGATCGCAATCGCAGTAACGATTACTAGTCAACTTTGGCTATAAGACATAAAGGGGGTAACATCTTCGGATTTTACCCCCTTGTTTTTTTATAACTTCATCGCTTTACTTCCGGATTTGCTTTAATGCTTTTTCCTGCCTTTGGGCTCAATTATTACCTTGTCAGACCAATAGATTTTAAAATGAAATGGATCAAAGCTTTCCTGTTGACTGTATTCCTCGCGGCTAACGTCTTTGCCCAGTTAAAGTCTGATTTGAAAATTCAAATAGACAGCTTATTAAGCGTTAATTATGCTGGCGAACGCAGTGGGGCCTCTGTGTTAATTGCTCAGAATAATCAAATCGTCTATCTTAAAGCCTTTGGCAAGGCTAATCTGGAAGAGAGTATTGCTTTGACTCCTCAACACATCTTTCGTATTGGGTCTGTTTCTAAACAATTTACTGCCGTAGCCATCCTGAAATTAGCGGAAGAAGGAAAATTATCCTTACAGGATCCGGTTACCAGGTATCTGCCCGATTATCCTACTCAAGGTCACCGGATTACTTTAGAGCATCTGCTCACCCATACTTCAGGTATTCCCAGTTATACCAATAGTCCTCTGTGGACTCCCGAAGTTCGGCGCAAAGACTTTTCGCCACTCGAACTAATCAATTTTTTCAAATCCGATAGTTTAGAATTTGACCCCGGGACCGCTTGGAATTATAATAATACAGGGTATTTCATCCTTGGATATATCATCGAGCAAGTATCTGGACAATCCTACGCTTCCTACCTTCAGGACAAAATTTTCACCCCGCTCAAATTACAGAATACCTTGTATGCTAATGATACTCGTATTCTTAAAAATAGAGCCATTGGCTACCAAAAGCAGGACTCTGAGTTTGCCCATGCAGAATTCCTGAGTATGACCCAACCCTATGCCGCAGGGTCCCTAATGTCCACCGTGGAAGATCTCTTTGTTTGGCATGTGGCTTTGCATGCTGGCAAAATATTACATCCCTATAGCTTAAAAGCTGCTTTGACGAACTTCACGCTCCTTAATGGCGAACCATCAAATTATGGTTATGGTTTTTTCTTTGGCAATATTTTAGGTTCACCCACCATTGAACATAGCGGTGGCATAAATGGATATTTATCTCAAACACTATTTTTACCTCAGGAAAATATTTATATAGCCATTCTTACTAACTGCAATTGTGATCCACCTGGTCCTGTTTCAGCACACCTTGCCGCAACCTTGATAGGAAAAACATATGCTCCGACTGCCCTAAGTCTAAGCGAGGCTCAACTAAAGTCATACCAGGGAATCTATGCCAAAGATCAAGAAGAACGTTATATCATTTTCAGGAATGGCAAATTATATAACCAACGGCCCGCAGGGAGCGAAAACGAATTAATCCCTTATGCATCTGATGCATTTTATCCCGCTGGCAGCTTTAGCCGCATAATCTTCCAGCGTGACAGCCAAAGTAAAATTTATGGTTATAATTTCACCGATCGGCGCAACACCCAACCGCTACTCTGGAAACTGACCGATAAACCTTTATCGGATCTAAAAATTGTAAATATTGATTCCGAAACCCTGAAAATGTATCAAGGTGAATACCAGTTACACCCTGGGTTCAGCATTGTCATTGTACTGAAAAGTGATAAATTATTTGCTCAAGCCACTGGACAACCGGCGTTTGAATTACAGGCTCTTTCTCAGACCCTTTTTAATACCCTAAATGTTGATGCTCAAATAGAATTTATTGCTGCAGAAAATGGTTCGGCCTCGTCGATAATATTACATCAGGACGGAAGGAAAATACACGGCCAAAAAGTGAAATGATCTTAGATCAAATAAGTTTTTCCTTCAACCTTTTCACCTCGGTGGTAGCTGCCTGTTGCAACAAAGAGGTGTCAAAAGCAAATGACACCAAATCAAATCCCCAGAGGGTTGCCATTTGGGCAAATGCGGGCACACTGGTATAAATACCAGCGCGTAAATGTTGTTTTTTAGCTACCTCCAAAATATGAAGTATAGCTTGCTGCAATTGGGGATGATTTAAATCCCCTTTCGGCTCAATACCTAAACTTACACTTAAATCATAAGGGCCAACAAACAATCCGTCTAAATGCGGCACCGCAGCTATTTGTTCCACATGATCCAATGCCTTCGCTGTCTCTATCATGGCCAGGGCTTTGGTCATGCGATTGGCCTGGAAAAAATAGTCTGCGCCATGAAGCAGCTGCGGTCGGTAAGGCCCAAAACTGCGTATGCCCTGGGGAGGGTATTTACTCGCTTGCACAAATCGATGGCAATCCTCCGCCGTTTCGATCATCGGACAAATCAATCCCATTGCACCAGCATCCAACATTTTCATGATCACATCCGGATCACTCCACGTCAGACGGACCAACGGAGTCACCGTAGTCGTGGAAATAGCCTGCAACATCTGTAAAGCCATAGCATAATCTATCAACCCATGCTGGATGTCAATAGTCAATGCGTCATAGCCACAATGAGCCATTAATTCAGCGGTCCAGGCACTCGGAATGGCTAAAAACCCGTTCAACACCATCGGTTGACGTGCCCATTGTTCATCTAATGAAAAGGGTTTCAATTCTTTAAATGTTTTAAAATTATCTGTTAATTTCGGAACTTATCCATTGAGCAAAGTACTTACTTTTATGGAGAATGTATCTTGTTTTGGCTTTCACTTAATTAAAGTATGCCTAAATTAAAACGCTTTATCCGCTGGTTCATTTTTAGCGTGGTTGCTGTATGCTTTTTTTCCATATTAGGATTAAACCTCTTTTACAACCGTGCTTTACATCAACTCAATCAACCCAACCACACGTCCACGTCACCCATTCAAAATGCTTTGACTGTTCACCAGACAACCCCGCTAATTGGCGTATTGCCCCTGCCCAAGCAGGTCTCCCTGCATGACGATACCTTAATCCTGCCAGAACAGCTGACTTTCCTCACCTCCAGCAAATGGAGCAATACCATCAAAGATTTTCTGTGGCAACATTTATCCATCTCAGCCAATGCCTCTGATCAAGGGTGGTTAATTGTCCTGCAAGATGATACCATCCCCGCTCAGGGGTATCAATTAAATCTGGCCTCTGATCGTTCACTTATCCGATTTCGCGATGCCCAGAGTCTTTATTATGCTCTGATTACCTTGCGTTTACTAAAAGAAAGTTACCCTCAGGGCATTCCTTCCCTCAGTATTACTGACTACCCCGATTATCCGGTACGGGGTGTATTACTGGATATTAGTCGCGACAAAATCCCTACCCTGAATACTCTATACAGGATAGTAGATTATTTAGCCTTATTAAAATACAATCGACTCGAACTTTATCTGGAGGGATTCGCCTTTGCTTACCCCTCATTTCGCCGGCATTGGGAAGGCAAGGAAACGCCCATAACCCCTGAAGAAATTAAACAGTTGGATCAATATTGCCGTGACCGTTTTATTGATCTGGTCCCTAATCAAAATTCTTTGGGTCACATGCAAGCCTGGCTAGCCACCGACGAATTTGCTTCTCTGGCGGAATGCCCCAAAGGGAGTCGGCTGATGGGTTTAATTAAAATCAAATCCACCTTGGATGTGCAGAATCCCCTTAGCCTGGATTTAGTAAAAAAAATGAGTGATGATTTATTGCCCAACTTTTCCTCCCCCAATTTTAATATAAACATGGATGAGCCTTTCGAACTGGGCTCTTGTCGTAACAAAAATCAGAACAAACCTAAATTATATCTGGACTATGTCACCAAACTAAACCAATACCTTCAAACCAAAAATAAACACATTTTTATGTGGGGGGATGTAGTCAGCCATCACCCTGAACTATTGTCTCAGCTTCCTCCGCAAATCACCCTGCTCGAATGGGGTTATGATGCCCTGCATCCGTTTGCAGCAGCCGGTCGTCGCTATCAACAGGCTCGCCGGGATTATTTTGTATGCCCCGGGACCAGCAGCTGGACCAGCTTGACAGGCAGGACGGATAATATGTTGCGCAATATTGATCATGCTGCTCAAAATGGTTATTTATATGGTGCATCCGGATTATTAAACACGGATTGGGGCGACCTCGGGCATTGGCAGTACCTGCCGGTCAGCATACCTGGTTTTACTTACGGCGCCGCACAAGCCTGGCATGTGGGTTCTTCCGCAGAAAATCATCTGCCTTCATTTATGAATCGCCACTTTTTCCATGATACCTCCGGCGTTATGGGACAGCTGGCTTTGGACGTGGGCCACTATCAACGCTTTGAAGAATTTGATATGTTTAACACGACCTTAGCCAATCTTGCTCTCCAATTTGGACTTTTAGATGGCCTGGTTTTCGATGGCTTACTTACCATGCTTCCTTCTAAAATTCTTAGTATGCTGCCCTACGATACCTTGACGAAACAAGAGCTGCAAAAACGCCTCTCCCACCGTCGCCATTTCGATTATTCCGGCCTCCTTGCCTTCCTCGCTGAAAAAGAACAGCTCTTAAACTCTTTACCAAAAACCTCTGAAAATGAGCTTTATCTACAAGAATACCTCAATGCCCTGGAAATGGTTCGCCTAGGCAGTGGACTAAAACAGTATATGCAAAACAACCATTCCTGGACTACTGAAGACCGCATAAAAAGTCTCACCGACCTTAAAGCCTTAAACGCCCAGATTATCCCGAAACATCGCCAGCTATGGGTCGCACGCAATAAAACGGGTGGCATAGAGCGAAGTTTGGCCGCCTTCCTGAAGCTGCAATCTCAGCTTGATCGCGAAATATTTTTGCTCCAAAAACCTTCCTGGCAACGCTGGTTTATAGATTTAAAAAACCACACCGTTGCAGCAGCCGGAGTTCTTTACTTGAAAAGTTAAATCGCTCCCCAGTTATCGAAACATTTCTAAAATTGCACTATTAATGGACTATTTTGTCCATTCACTATTTTATATCCCAATATTTTATTTCTGGAAAAAGCGAACTTTTTATTTTAAGGTTAGAGAGTTTTTGTTTCAAATGAATATAACATCCCAATCTGATTAGGTTGGGTGTTTTGTTAGTTTTTTACCTGCCAAATTAAGCATGAAAATTAGGGACCGGTCTTCCCTTTCACTTCGTAAAGAATCACCGAATTTTGTTTATTTTTAACTTGCATCGGACCAATTAGCTGACATTCAAACTGGTCCTTGATTTGTTGGTAGGACTTTTCAGTAATTAATATTTGACTGGGCGTGGCCAATGATTGTAGACGTTGCGACAAGTTCACCGCATCACCGATCACGGTATAATCCAGTCGTCGTGAATTTACCGAGCCAATATTGCCCGAAACCATTTCTCCGCCATTGATACCAATAGCAACTTTTGGAAAATACGTCAAATTACCAGGTAAAGGATCTTTTAAACTAGCTATTTTTTCTTTTATTTTAATTGCTGCTTGTAAACAACGCACCAAGTGCCCATCGCCTTTAAAAATAGCCATGACTGCATCACCCATAAACTTATCCACATAGCCGTTTTCCTCCAGAATTTCATTGACGATCACATCAAAATAATGATTTAAAAGGTGAACGATATTGTCCGGGGTTTCTTGTTCAGCGATGGCTGTAAACCCACATATGTCGATAAAGGCTACCGTCGCTTCAATAACTTCATTTTGTTTGACCACTGTTTCAAACTCGGCCTTAGTCATAAAATTTAATACATTGCCATCCACATATAGCTTTAAAATATTGTTCTCCCGGATGGCCTTCATGGTTCCTTGAAGATGTTTAACCTGCTCAAGCGTTTTTTCAATGGTAACTTGTAAATCCTGAAAATCGATGGGCTTACAGATAAAGTCAAAAGCGCCGCGATTCATAGCCGCCCGAATATTATCCATATCTCCGTACGCCGAGATCATCACCACTTTCGTCAAGGGTTTAATCTCTTTCAATTTGACCAGCATCGACAAACCATCTAATTGAGGCATATTGATATCGCTCAGCACCATATCTACCTCATGGTTCTCCGCAAGATAATTTAAGGCTTCCAATCCATTCTGTGCAAAGGCAAACTGATAGGTATTATCCGCTATTTGGCGCCGGAATTTTTGCCTGATTAGTAATTGCATATCCGTTTCGTCATCTACGACTAAAATATTGGCCATGCTATGCGTAATTTTTCAGTTTATCTTTTAATAATGTAAAATCCACCGGCTTGGTTAAAAAATCATTAGCACCTAATTGCATGGCCTGGCGGTAGTTATCTTCGTCCCCATAAGCAGTAATCATCATGATCATGGGCGGAGGTGCCGGGTTGTTGCCCCGAATAGTGCTTAATAATTGTAAACCACTCATCCCCGGCATATTAATATCTGAAAGAATGAGTACTACTTCATGAGCATGCCTATCCAGATAGGTTAAAGCCTCCTCTCCTGAAAAAGCAAACACAAAAGACATCAGGCCATCTTTGATTTCACGCCGGAAACGCTGTTCAAAAAGTGTTTTTACATCCAGTTCATCATCCACCACTAATATTTTCAACATCTGCAATTTGTTCTGATAAATATAGTAATAATTATTATTTGTACCCCCTTGTGATGACAAGTCCGGTTGATTTCTTCCCGTTTTTTAGTCATTCTGCTCCTAAGTTTTGTTTCTCTGTCACTAACTGGTACTTCATTTAGTCGTCACTCCTCCGTCAATTACGTAAGCAGCTCCGGTTATCCAGGATGCCTCTGTTGAAATTAAAAAGAGGACCAAATTAGCCACATCCTCAGATGTACCCAATCGTTGGACCAAAGTATTCCTGCCTGCCAGCTCCACCGCTAATGCCGGATCCGGGAACGCAGCCGCAGAAGCATGAATGAAAGGTGTATCCACAGGTCCGGGGCAAATGGCATTTATTCTAACCCTAGGTGCATAGTCAACTGCTACCTGTTTGGCTAACGCCACCACCGCGGCTTTGGAAGCACAATACGCGGGATGATTTGGAAACGATTTAAAAGCGGCAATCGAAGCATTGATTACCACCGCGGCTACCGGGCTTTTAATCAAGACCGGAAGAGCCGCCTGCAATAAATAAAACACTGCATCAACATTGGTTTTAAAAGTATCATCCCAGGTCTGCTCATCCAATTCGGTTAATGCTCCCAGACCCAACATTCCGGCATGACAAACCACCCCATCCAGCTGACCAAATTTAGATATTGCGGCCTGCACCAATTCATGGTTATGCTCTTTATTTTTTACATCCCCGGCCACAAATACATGTCCGGCAGAAATACAGGAAAGTTCTTTTTGCAACGCCTCACCGATGACCTTATCACGCCCACTGAACACGATTTTGGCACCTTCCCGGGCCAATAACCATGCAGTCGCTTTACCCATCCCGCTGGTTGCACCGGTTATAATGTACACCCGATCCTTTAGCTTCATCCCCTTTTGGTTTACTATATATTAACCGCTTTTGCTGATAAAATAGTCCTACTGAATTATGTTTTTAGTTATATGCCTGTAAAGTACCAGATCAAACAGCCGTCTCTCATTAATAAGGTATCACAATAACAAATTTTGTTCCTCTTCCTTCCTCCGTTTCTACGTTTAATTCCCCGCCATGTTCTTTGGTCACAATATCGTAAGCTAAACTTAATCCCAATCCTGTCCCCTGTCCGGTAGGTTTGGTGGTAAAAAACGGCTGGAAAATTTTGGGCTTTAAATCTTCCGGAATTCCCCCACCGTTATCTTCCACCCTGATGATGACCTCCTTTGGCGTGCGTTGGGTGCGGATGGTGACTTGCGGTTCGTAGTCCGAGGTATTCAGCTCCGCTTTTTGGTTCACCGCATAAAACGCATTATTCAATAAATTCAATAATACCCGCCCCATATCCTGGGCATTTAAAGGGATCAGACCTGCCGCAGGATCCAATTCCGCACGATATTTGGCATAAAAACCCGCATCCTTAGCCCTTATCCCATGATAACTTAGGCGCAAATACTCATCACATAAGGCATTAATATCGGTCAGCTCTTTGTGCCCGGTATTGCTGCGCGAATGTTGTAACATATTTTTTACTATTGCATCAGCCCGCCGCCCATGTAACGCTATTTTTTCCTGATTTTGTTTGATGTCCTGGGCCAGGTTTTTCACCTCATCCAGGTGTTCCTTCTGCACAGCTTCCAGTAACTCCTCGGTTAACTCAGCGTTCACCTCCGCAAAATTATTTACAAAATTTAACGGGTTTTGAATTTCATGAGCAATGCCGGCAGTCAGTTCACCAAGGGAGGCCATTTTTTCTTTATAAATTAGTTGTGCCTGGGCAGCTTGCAACTGACGATACGCCTCGGTAGTCTTCCGGTTAGCTTTTTTATTTTGTTCATTACTGCGGTATAAAACAATTCCAATAACCAATAAACTCACCACAATAATTATCGAAAAGGTATTGACTTGTAAATTTTTTAAACGCCGTTTTTCCACAGCAATTTCCTGCTGCCTCCATTGTTCATCAAAATCGATATTTTGAAATTGTTGAACCTGTTTGGCCAGATTAACGGAGTCAGCGAGTGTTATCATCAATTGCTGATATTTCACCAAGCTGTCTACTTGATAGTGTTCGCGATAATAACTGACTAAAGCCTGATACATACGTTGAGTCAGATCGGGAGCATTTAGCTCTTCCGCTACCACCAATGCTTTATTTAACAGGGCCAGGGTACTATCGGCATTTGGTCGTATTTTTGGATTCACCATTAACAAATAACTGGCTACGACACCCCGGTAATAGCCTTGATCAAAACTTGCGGCGATGGCCTGATTCAAATGTTCTTTCGCCTTATTCAAACTGTCCAGCGCCAGATAAATCCTCCCCAGATTATAATGGATGCTCCCTAGATAACGCCGTGTATTACTATTAATGGCTTGGTTTAAAGCGCTCTGTTCCGCCAATAACGCAGAATCCTTCTGTCCCTCCGTCAAATATAAGCGCGCTAAATTAAAGTTGGCAATGCTGGCTAAACTAAGACTCCCGGTACTATCCGCCAGTTGTAAAGCCATGCGCGAATGATACCACGATTTGGCAAAATTTGCCGCATTAAAATATAATATGCCCAAATACTGATGCAGATGGGATAATATATTCAGTCTTTGGGTTTCAACATTTAAACTGCGATCGCTAAAATCATCTGGTGCAAGATATTTAGCGGGAACAAGCTGTTCGTTACGTCCTTTATCCTGGCCGATATTTATGGCGTCAAGTGCTGATCGCAACGCCCGCGAATAATTTCCTTTATTCATCCAGGAATACCCAAGTATGCCCAGTGAAAACATTTCATCTAACCTAAACCCCAATTTCCGGGCTAGTTCCAAACTATGATTAGAAAAATAAATGGCACTATCCGGATTTAATTCGGCTCATAAAAAACATAACCTTTCGGCGAACACCATCTTTATGGTATCATTTTTTTCAGTTGACCACAGTTGAGCTAAGGAATCTATTTCCAACTTGTTTCCCCATGCTGAGCATCCAAGAAGCAGGCAGTTTATGCTCCACCAAAACCGCCACGGAAGGATAAAAACTGGTTTCAAGGGTTTATTTTACCACTACAAGTTATTACAAATTTGTCATAACATGTTTACACGATTATTATTAATTATATCAGGACGACTGTATTGCCGGCAGAACTATGCGGAATTCGGTCTGGTTATCTGAAAGTGAATCAACCTCTAACCTCCCACCATGTCCTTTGGTCACTATTTCGTATGCTAAACTTAATCCCAATCCTGTCCCCTCCCCGGTGGGCTTGGTGGTAAAAAACGGCTGGAAGATTTTTGTTCTTAAATCTTCCGGAATTCCCCCACCGTTATCTTCCACTTTAATTATTGTATGCTCTGGGGTTTGTCGTGTGCGGATGATGACCTCTGGTTCGTAGCCCGCTGCATTATGTTTCGCCTTTTGGTTCACCGCATAAAACGCATTATTTAATACGTTTAATACGACTCGCCCCATATCCTGGGCATTTATATTGACCATGCCTACCGCAGGATCCAACTCAGTGCGGTATTTGGCGTTAAAACTGGTATCCTTAGCTCTTAACCCATGATAACTTAATCTTAAATACTCCTCGCATAAGGCATTAATATCAATCGGCTCTTTTGTACCCGTATTGCTGCGGGAATGTTGTAACATATTTTTTACTATCGCATCAGCCCGCCGCCCATGTAACGCTATTTTTTCCTGATTTTGTTTGATGTCCTGGGCCAGGTTTTTCACCTCATCCAACTGTTCTTTCTGAGCAGCTTCCAGTAACTCATCGGTTAACTCCGCATTCACTTCCGAAAAATTATTTACAAAATTTAACGGATTTTGAATTTCATGGGCAATACCCGCAGTAAGTTCACCCAGGGAGGCCATTTTTTCCGCATGGATCAGTTGGGTCTGGGTATTTTTTAGTGCAGTGAGCGTTTGTTCTAATTCTCCTTTTTGTTGAGAAAGAAACTTGTTAGCCTGCCGCAAATCCTCCGTGCGGGTCTTTATTTTTTCTTCCAATTGTTTATTTTTCCTTTCAGAGCTCCTTACTCGCCAGCGAATAAAACCCATCAACCCGATGATTAACCCACCAAAGGCTAATAATTTAAACCACCAGGTTTCATAAATCCTTGGCCTCACCTTAAAATAAAATTGATCTTCCTGCTCATGTTGGATGCCATCCGGATTAATAGCTACGACTCTAAAAGTATAATGGCCATGCAGCAAATTGGTATAATTGGCTTGGCGCACCTGAGAACTTTCACTCCAATCCTTATCATATCCTTCAAGCTTATATTTAAAGCGGATTTTATGTGGAGCGACATAATTCAGTGCGGTGAACTTGAAATTATAACGGTTATTTC
>JAYRWN010000288.1:0-15631 GCA_041917975.1 Saprospiraceae bacterium
CCTTCTTCGGCCAAAATTTTGACGCCATCAATAGTTATATTAATCAATTTGCTCATGGCTTAATTTTTAAATTGTTCATAATCGGCCACGGCTTGGGCCACATTAAAGGACGCATGCAGACCATCGTAATGTTTATTAAGACGGGATTGGAAATAATCGCGGAATTTTTCCACCGCCAGAATTTGGCTGTTACCGGCCGTCTTGCCCAGTCCACACCGGCTGGCCGTTTTCATGATGTTGGACCAGGCTTTTAATTCATCCAGATCTTTGGCATTGGCCAATCCGTTTTGCAGGCGCAGCAATTTGCGTTGAATAATAAAATTGCCAGCCCGGCAAGGGGTACAAATTCCACACGATTCGTGTTTAAAAAACTCAGCGAAATTGATCAGGATCTTTACTAAATCGCGTGATTCATTAAAAATCATAAATGAGCCGCCACAGCGAATATCCTTGGTAGCCATAAGATCTAACATGGAGATGCGCCGGAATTTATCTTTGATGGAAATCAACTCTCCGGACGGACCCGATACCTGGATAAAATAAGGATTCTCGGCCTGACATAATTCCAGCAATTCAGCGACCGTCATGCCCCACTCTATTTCATAAATACCGGGCAGTTTACAATCGCCGGAGACGCTGATCAATTTGGTCCCATACGAGCCGGGTATACCTTTTTGATTTATGGCTGCCGACCCCATTTCAATGATGCGGGCTACTGCACAAAACGTCTCCACATTATTGATGACAGTGGGTTGGTTCAGATAACCTTTTTCGATGGGGAAAAACCACTTGGTCCGCGGCTCACCGCGTTTCCCCTCCAGGGATTCCAGCAATGCAGTTTCTTCTCCGCACACATAGGCGCCGGCACCCAACTGAATGCGGATGTCAAAGTTAAATCCCTTAATGCCGGCTATATTTTTACCCAGAAAACCCAGTTCACGATATTTTTCCAGATGATTTTCTAACTTGGCTAACAACCATTTATATTCTCCCCGTAAATAGATAATACCATGGTCAGCTCCTACGGTATATCCGGCGACAATCATGCCCTCCAATAAGGTTTCGGGAACAGCATTCATCAGGACACGATCTTTAAATGTACCCGGTTCGCCTTCATCTGCATTACAAACGATAAACTTAGGGTGGGCCGGTTGTTTGCGGCAAGCGTCCCATTTGATCCAGGTTGGAAAAAATGCGCCGCCGCGTCCGCTCAATCCGGTGGCTTTAATCTCGTCAATAATCCCGGTTGGCCCTAATTTTTGTATCTTAGATAATGCACAGCCGCGGCGATAAGCACGAAAAAAGATGCCTTGTTCCGGATCGGCAGGATAGCGGATGTTATTCGCCGGTTGATCACAAATACTGCCCGCCGGTACACCACTTTTTAATTTGGAAATAATTTCTTTAACCTTGACCGAATTCAGATTGGTAAATGGATAAAAATTAATCAAGGCTGCCGGCTCCTGGTCACTTAGTCCAATGCAAGGGGTATTAAATAAAGCAAAGGTGCTTGTGCGGTCTGCATAGCCCATGGCCGTATCACATTCCCGCTCCAGGCTTTCTTTGATCCGCTCGTATCCTTTAAAATCGGAAACAATGCTGTTATTAAGATATATAATATTTTTAGCCGTGGGCTGACGGTGGAAAAAGTGGTAGAAAGTCGCCACGCCTTCCACCTCAATGTAGGAGAGGTTCAGCTCCTTAGCCAATTTATAAATATCATGATCATCGATGTATCCCTGGGTGTTTTGAATGGCCCACAATTGATTCAACAAGTGCGTGCGTGGAGGTTCTTTAAATAGCTCCTTAGAAGTATGTGCAGTCATAACAATATAATATTCTGTATAATAAAATAATAATCCAATTTAGTCGTCTAGAAATACAAATTCTGTTGACACTTGTTATGATCCGGGTTGATCAAGATCATTTTTAACCAAACAGCAGAAAAAATCAAAAAATCACCAAATTTATTTGCATTTATTTTCAATAATTCAAAACAATATTGTTTTATAATAAAACAACCACTAAAAAAATAATAAACCATGACCCCCAGGTCAGTTAAATTCTATTTAAAATCAAAACCTGTAACAGCGGCGATAATTAAAATGACGTATTATTGCATTTTTTATGTGAAAATAGAGGATCTGAGATGAATTTACCGGACAAAGTGAAGATTGACAATACCCGAGTTAAAGAATTAGTCAAGTTTACCAAAACCAATCCCCGCAAAGCGGCTATTCAGGTGCTTAATTCTTTCGGCCCTTTTATCGGCCTGTGGGTGCTGATGTACCTTAGTTTGGATTATAGTTATTGGATTACTCTGGCGCTAGGCCTGATTAATGCGTTTTTCCTGGTACGGATATTTATTATTCAACACGACTGTGGCCACCGCTCCTTCGTAAAAAACTCATTCACACGGGATACTGTGGGATACCTCTGCAGTCTCATGAGCGCTATTCCTTACCACTATTGGGCCAAGAGCCATCACATCCATCACAAACACAACGGTCAGTTGGAAATCAGAGATATCGGTGACATTGATACCCTGACTGTAGAGGAATTCAAAAACCTCAGCCGCTGGGGCCGTTTTAAATACCGGGTGTACCGGTCACCTCTGGTGATGTTTTTATTGGGTCCGGTGTATTACATACTTATCCATAATCGCTTACCGCTCATCAAGATGGACATCTTCAAAAAAGAAAGATTAAAATTGTACATCCATGATGTAATCTT
Organism: Saprospiraceae bacterium; assembly: GCA_041917975.1. GTDB lineage: Bacteria > Bacteroidota > Bacteroidia > Chitinophagales > Saprospiraceae > JAYRWN01. The sequence continues at coordinate 2,734 of JAYRWN010000288.1, forward strand.
GATCGGTGTATTTGTCGGACTTTCCTTGTGGCTGGGCGTGTGGAAATTTTTGTTAACCCACCTGACCATCCTGGTCTTTTTCGGGGTGATCGCTGTATGGTTTTTTTACATCCAACACCAACATGAAGCCGCCTACAAACAATGGCGCGAAAAGTGGGACTATCTCACCGCTGCCGTCAAAGGCAGTACCTATTATAAAATCCCGGCTATATTTAACTGGCTCACCGGCAACATCGGCATACATCATATTCACCACCTCAATCCCGCCATTCCCAACTACAACCTTAAGGCTGCCCTGCGTGAAAATCCCTGGATTAATCAGTTCACCACCACCCTAAGTTTTACCCAAAGTTTAAAACTTATTACCCACAAACTCTGGGATGAATCCACCCAGCGCATGATTACTTTTGCTGAGTTCTACCGGATGGAAAAAATGCAGCGTTTAGCCGCATAAACTGAAAGCCCAGCCAAGACCTTACGCTAAAAAAGAATGGCCCTTTTCACCGAGGTCATTGACGTCAGTGTAATTAATTATTTACCGGTGAATCCTCAATACATCTGCTCCACTTACATTATCTTTAACAGTGATAATGTTTCAGCGCAGTACTGAAAATATTGAGCTTTTTCAAAACGATTTTAAAACAATTCACCAATGAAATTAAACCGCAGGACTTTTATGCACCAGGCCGGAGTGATGGCTGGAAGTGCCCTTTTAATCAACCAATGGGGCTGCCAAACAAAACCAGCCGAAACTGCCACCGTCACTGCTCCGGAAGTATCACCGGCAGCAGCACCAAGTCTGGAAAAATTTGGCATTCAACTGTATACCTTACGTGATGATCTGCCCAAAGACCCAAAAGGCATCATCACTCAGGTAGCTGGGATGGGTTTTAAACAAATTGAAGGATTTGAAGGAGACCAAGGCATGTTTTGGAACATGCCGCATAAGGATTTTAAGAAATTTCTGGATGATCAGGGTCTGACCATGGTGTCCAGCCACTGTGACATTAAGAAGGACTTTGCCAAAAAAGCCTCCCAGGCGGCCGAAGTGGGCATGTCTTATCTGATCTGCCCTTGGATCGGTCCGCAAAAAAGCGTTGAGGATTGGAAAAAAGTCACCGATCTGTTTAATGCCTGCGGCAAAACCTGTAAAGAAAACGGGATCAGATTCGCCTACCACAATCATGAATACACCTTCAAATCCTTCATGGGTATGATCCCTCATCACTTCCTGATGGAAAACACCGATCCGGAACTGGTGGATCATGAAATGGATATTTATTGGGTAGTGACCGGTGGTGCTGACCCGGTGGAATTTTTTAACAAATACCCTAATCGGTTCCGTCTCTGTCATGTCAAAGACCGTAAGAAGGATGCCGCTCCAACAGATATGGATGCTTCCTGTGACCTGGGGACTGGTTCGATAGATTATCCTAAGGTCCTAAAGATAGCTGCTGACGCCGGTATGCAATATTATATCCTGGAACAGGAAAAATACGATAACTCCACACCATTAAAAAGTGCTGGGGTAGGCGCCGAATACTTAAAACTATTGGTTTTTGCGTCTTAAAATCTAGAAAATATTTAATTAAAAAGCTGTTGACTTTCCAGAGCAACAGCTTTTTTTTATTTCATATCAAATGCATGGAGCCTTCCTATGCAGTGCACAACAAACTGCTCATTATCAGCCGCCTGCAAAATTACAGCTTAGTCCCGCTAATTTCCGCCAGGCGTGTTTGCATGCGTTTCACTCGTGCAGGGTTTTTATGCGCTATATTATTTTGTTGCCGGAAATCAGATTTCAGATTAAAAAGCATCGGTTGGTCAGCATGACCCAATTCAATATTGACAAAAGGAGCAACCGCCTGGCCAGGATATGCGGGTAAATAAACCCAATTCTTGTGGCGCAAAATCACTTTTTGACCTGCACCCATCAACGCTAACTCTTCACGTCCTTTGGATGAACGACCTAACAAGGCGGGCAAAACATTCTGACCGTCGGGTTCAGCATAGTTACCACCCACCAAGGCCAATAGCGACATGGCAAGGTCGTGCTGGGAGATCAGAGCAGGGCTTGTCCCCGGTTTCACCCGTCCGGGCCAGCGCAGCAAAAACGGCACATGGGTACCACCATCGAAAAGACTGTATTTACCACCTCTTAGCCCGGCCCGCGGATCATGTTTCCCTGCTTTGGTTACCGCCTCATCCTCATAACCATCATCCAATACCGGCCCGTTATCGCTGGTGAATATGATCAGGCACTTTTGAGTTAATCCCAGTTTATCCAACTCTTTCAAAAATTCACTCACGCACCAGTCGGCTTCCAGAATCACATCGCCCCGCGGCCCCATACCGGATTTTCCGGCGAAGCGGGGGTGAGGCAAACGGGGCACATGCGGTTGGTGCAGGCTGTAAAAGAGAAAAAAAGGTTGACGCCGGTGGGTCCGCACAAACTGTAAAGACCGCTCTAAAAAGGTATCCGCCATGTTTTCATCGATCCATTGTGCAGTTTTACCGCCACGCTGATACCCAATGCGGCTGATACCGTTATTTATGCTCATATCGTGTCCATGGCTGGGCAACATTTTGAGCAAATGCGGGTGGTCTTTACCGGTTGGCTCCCCCGGATAATTTTGGTTATAATTTACCTCCAAAGGATCCAAGGACAGCAATCCCTGCACCCTGCCGTTTTCGACGTACACGTTGGGCACACGGTCGTTGGTGGCCGGCAATAAAAAACTGTAATCGAATCCCACCTCATTAGCTCCGGGAGAAATGTGTTTATTCCAGTCCACGTCGCCCAGGCCTAAACCCAGGTGCCATTTGCCCACCACTCCGGTTACATAGCCCCGCTCGCGCAATGCCGCTGGTAATGTAGGCCGTTCCGGGTCAATTAACAAAGGAGCATCACCCGGTAAGACCTGAGCTTTATGGTTACGAAAAGGATACCTACCGGTCAGTAACGAATATCTGGAAGGTGTACAGGTTGCGGCGGTCGCATAAGCCTGGGTAAAACGCAAACCTTCTTTGGCCAGGCGGTCAAACCCCGGTGTGACAATGGTTTTTGAACCATAACAGCTCACATCACCCACGCCTAGATCATCAGCCATAATTAAAATGATAGAGGGGCGCTCCTGACCTAAACCAAGCTGAGGCTGCAAAAAAATGGCCAAAACCACTGCAAACTGCAATGAAACTGCTCGGACAATGTCCTTTAAAATCATGAAAAACTGCATGTCCGCGAAATTACCAAAAATCACTTTAATCGTCTTAATAAGTATCTTCTAGTACTTATGTTTTATAACATAATACCAACCCCCTTGATAACATACCCCACGCGTCACAATCACGGCATTTTTGTACCTGCAAAAGGAGTTGTTATTAATCATTAAAAATTCTTTACGGTCATGAAGGAACAAAACCAGGAAATCAATTTTAAAAGTGCGGCCTTTAACTATTTTATGAACCCTAAGAAATGGTGGGGGCCGTTATTGTTTATCCTCATCATCAGCTTAGCCGGGGTAGGTCTGATCGGGTACCAAACCTATCATGATGCCCCACCTTTCACTAGCTACGTAGACGCCGGTGGCCAGGAAGTAATTCCCCTTTCTGCGCTGACACACGGCCAGGAGGTTTTCCATAAATATGCTTTAATGGAATACGGCAGTTTTTTTGGTGATGGCGCTCAACGCGGGCCTGACTTTACCGCCGAAGCTCTTCATGAAATCGTGCGGTCCATGCAAAAATCGCAAGAAGAACAGTTTACCGCGACCAACGGCCGTGAACCTTCTGATGCTGAAAAGAAAATCATGAGTGAAGAAATCAAAAAGGAGATTAAAATAAACCGCTACGACCGCGACCGCAATGTCATTGAACTGTCTGCCACCCAAGTTTCGGCTTTCAATCACCTGGTCGATTATTACTCGAACATGTTTCTTATCGACACGGATGATAACTTCCCTCCCCCCGGTTATATCACTGACCGGCAGGAACTGGCTGACCTGGCCGCGTTCTTCTACTGGGGCGCCTGGGTGTGCGTGGTAGAACGACCGGGCACCAATTTTAGCTATACCCACAACTGGCCCTATGACCCGGAAGCGGCAAATACCCCTACTGCATCAGTAATCTTATGGAGTGTACTCGGTTTGCTGGGTTTTGTGCTGGTGTGCGGCATCGTCCTGTATTTCATCGGTCAATACAACCAATTGCCCAACCGTTACTTTAAACAGGGAACGGTTATGCTCACGGAAGACAAGGTTGACCGGTTTGAACCGACCAAAACTCAAAAAGCGGCATATAAATTCTTTTTTGTTGCGATTCTGTTGTTCTTGTGTCAGGTGCTGGCCGGGGTGTGGACCATCAATGAATTTGTTGATTTTTTAGGCTTTTTTGGGATCAACACGTCGACGGCTTTACCGTTTACCATCACCCGCAGCTGGCACCTGATGCTGGCCTTATACTGGATATCCGCTTGTTGGATCGCCTCCTCCATCTTTATCCTGCCTATTTTGGCTAAAAAAGAGATTAAAGGTCAGTTACCGCTGATCAATACCCTCTTTGTGATGGTCTTTATCCTGGTCGCCGGATCTGTGGCCGGCATGTTTTTAGGACCAAAAGGTTTCTTGGGCGAATATTGGTTATTATTAGGACACCAGGGTTGGGAATATGTGGATTTTGGTAAAGTGTACCAAGTCCTGCTAATGGGTATTTTTGTCCTTTGGGGCGTGATTGTTTACCGGGGGGTTAAACCGGCGTTTGAACGGGGCCGTCCGTGGAATTTACCCAATTGGATTATGTATTCGGTTTTGGGTATTCCCTTGTTGTTTATCTCCGGATTTATCTCCAGACCGGACACCAACTTCGTGATTGCCGATTTCTGGCGCTGGATGGTGATCCATATGTGGGTCGAGGCTTTTTTTGAAGTGTTTATCACGGTGATTGTCAGTTACCTGATGGTCCTGATGGGTCTGGTGAGCCGCAATGCCGCCATTCGCGTGGTGTATATTGCCACAGTATTATTCTTAGGCACCGGTCTGCTGGGCATCTCTCACAATTTCTATTGGAATGCCAAGCCGGTCGCCACGATGGCTTTAGGCAGCATCTTTTCCACCCTCCAATTCGTGCCGCTGATTTTATTGACGGTAGAAGCGTTCCGTTTCAAGAGTATGCCGGACATGTCCAAGACCAATGGTTACGATCCCGCCAAGCCATTTGCTTTTCCCGAGGTATTCAAGTTTTTGATCGCGGTTAATTTCTGGAATTTCTTTGGGGCCGGCGTTATGGGTATCATTGTGAATTTACCTATTATGAATTACTTTGAGCATGGCACCTATCTGACGGTCAATCATGGTCACGCCGCTTTGATGGGGGTTTATGGTAACGTCTCCCTGGCCGCCTTGCTTTTTGCGGGCCGGATGATGATCAAACCACAAGCCTGGAATGGCAAACTGGTCAATTTTGCTTTTTGGTCTATCAATGCCGGTCTGATGTTTATGGTTATCCTCGACCTGTTTCCTGCCGGCGCGATCCAATTCCGCACGGTAGTAGAAAAAGGGTATTGGTTTGCCCGTTCAGCTGCTTTTATTCACGACACCGCTTTCGAATCGCTCACTTGGCTAAGGGGCATCGGTGCTACGGTATTCTTGTTTGGTGGAGTTATCCCCTTGGCGCTATTTATCGCCACCCGCATTAACCGCCTGAAAAAGACGACCACATTGGAAACTGTCGACATAGACAAAGGCGACTCAGCTGACCACTACGAACCGATATTTGAATTTGAAAAAGAACCTTCTCATAATTAATTAAATAAATGACCTTTTAAATAATTTCAGATGAAAACTAAATCTCTTACTTGGAAATTTATTGTCCTTAGCCTCACCTTACTTTTTTTCACCTGGGCTGGATGTAAAAAAGAAGACCCTATCTCCGACACCAATTTAGCGGCCGAAATCAACGCTGAAATTCCTCTGGCCTGGTATAATCTCTTGCTGGAGATTGACCGCTTTTCTCCCGGCTACCGACCGCCTGCTGCGGCCAGAGCTTTTGCGTACACCGGCCTGGCGGCCTATGAAACGGTAGTTCCCGGTATGCCGGACTACAATTCCTTAAGTACGGTTTATGCTCAGCTCGATTTGCCAAAGATTGATGAAAATGCAGAATACCACTGGGGCATAGCGGTAAATGCTACTTATGCGGCAATGTTCCAATTCACTTATCCGCATGTGGAGACCAAATATTTGGACCAGATAAAAAACCTGGAATCCCGGTTGAATGCTGCATGGTCTAAAGAGGTCTCTGAAGAAGTCGTTACCCGTTCCATTGCCTGGGGCCAGGATATCGCTGAGGCCGTCATCGAATGGAGTCGCACCGATGTTGCCGGTCACGAAGCATATAAGAATCCCCGGCCTTCCTCTTATGTACCTCCGGTTACCGGAGCTAAAGGCGAAAAACTCTGGCAGCCAACGTGGCCCGATTATACCCCGGGCCTGTTCCCTTACTGGGGTAAAGTACGTCCGTTTGCCTTCAAACCTTCCGAGCTTATTTCCAAACCTCCCCTGCCCTGGAGTGAGGATCCTAACAGCAAGTTCTATTTACAAGCCAAAGAAACGCAAGCTTGGGTCAATGAAGGAACACTCAATGATGTGTGGATTGCAGAATTCTGGAGTGACGATTTTTATGAACTGACTTTTGAACCCGCCGCACGTTTTGTGGCCATTGCCAATCAGCTCGTCGAAGAAGATGATATTTCCCTGGAAAGGGCTGTAGAACTTTACGCTAAACTAGGGATGGCTTTGTGCGACGCCGGCATCGCCGTGTGGAATTCAAAATACATCTACAATGTGGAACGGCCCATTACTTACATTCGCCGCTTAATCCAGCCGGACTGGAAGACCATTTTGAACAATCCCCTTAATCGGGTGGAAAGTTTAACCCCGGAATTCCCCGCTTATCCTTCCGGGCACTCCGGGTTTGGGGCTGCTGGTGCCGGTATTCTCACCGATATCTTTGGCCAACGCACATTTACCGATCGTTGCCATGTGGACCGTTCGGAATTCATTGGTATTCCCCGTACCTATTCCAATTTTGCCGAATTAGGCCGTGAAGACGCCTACAGCCGGCTACCTTTGGGTGTGCATTTCCGTATGGATTGCGATGAAGGAGTAAGACTGGGTGATTTAGCTGCCAACAGAGTGGTCAATCTGCCCTGGAGAAAATAATTCACATTAGTCCCCTCTATATAACTCGTGTTCTAATTTCCTTTATTAGAAGGTCACTCGTTTATTCAAAGGGTGGATGGTCATGAACTCATCCACTCTTTTTGTTTTATGCAATGATTTTCGTCATTAAGAAAGATGATAAACATCAATTCTTAATCCTTATCCCTTTTCACGAATTTTGCTGCTGAATAAATTATGATCTGTTCTAATGTGTAGAAGTGTGCGATTTGATCTAAATGCACTAAAAGGAACCTCCTGTCAGGATTGTCTTAAGCGTCAATTATCTTTATTAGAAGGGTTATCCCATGATGAGCTGGAACAATTAGACCGGAACCGTACCAAAGTAGATTATAAACCCGGAGAAATACTGTTTAAAGAAGGAAGTAAAATCCAGGGACTGATCTGCCTTAACCAGGGTAAAATAAAAATCTACAATCATAGTTCCGCCGGAGTAGAACAAATCCTGTCACTCAAAAAACCGGTGGACTTTCTTGGCCTCAATGACTTGCTGACCGGGTCCGTCCACCATACTTCAGCCATGGCCATTGATGAGGTCACTGTCTGCATCATTGAAAAAGAAGATTTTCTGCGCATTGCGCAGAAAAATATGGCCTTTACCTGGCGCATCAACCGCCATTTGGCTGAATCGGCTAGACAAACCGAAAACCGCCTCCTGGACCTAACTCAGAAACACATGCGCGCCAGAATGGCGGACGGATTATTGTATATCCTGGACTTTTATGGCCTCCGTCAAGAGGATGATTGGGTAAACTTCAGTCTCAAACGCGCCGATATGGCGGCTTTGACCAACATGACCACCGCTAATGCTATCCGCGTTTTGTCAACCTTTGCTCAGGAAAAATTGATCACTCTGGATGGTCGAAATCTGCGCATCAACCGACCGGATAAAATCCGCCATATCAGCCTAATGGGCTAACCAAGCCCTTATCGTACAGAAAAAACGATATGAAGGCTAATGTCAACTTTTTATTTGCGGCCTAACCACCATCCGATAACCGCACCGGCGGCACCGCCACAGATGGCATTACCGATTACATCATAAAACGTATTAGACAGACTGCCAAAGGTATACATGGCTGCCTGGCCCAGTCCGAGGGATAAGGACATTAACACACCCATCACTATGGCCAGCACTGCTCCCGATTGCCAGGTACTCAAGCCGATACGCATAGCCACATAGGTTATCAAAGCGGCAAAAAATAAACAGCTAAGTACCATGTACAACATGTTCATTTGATCCTCCGGTACTTCTATACCCTCCGGCATAGTCATCATTCCCTGTAATAAAAAGCCATAGACTAACCAGCCCAACAGAAAATAAACGATGCCCCCCAATAAGGAAGCGACAGCAAATTTTGACCAATTCAAATTCATAATTTTAGGTTTTTTTGTTTAGATGATGTGGAAATCTAATCATTTATTAAGTGAAATCCAAAATTTAACAAATTATATTTTTTTAAGTCATTTTTAGCACCTGCTGTTTATCGCCCGGGTAATGCATAAAAAAATCCTTTATCTTACTGCGGGTAAACCAGCTGCAATACAATGCACATACAGCCGACCAGCAATCATACTTTTTTGTCTTCCGCGCTGAAGGATTTTTGGACTTTATCCGGCCAAAAAATTTTAAGCATTGAAAGTCAATTTGATCCCGGCAAAGGAGCTCCCGTGTACACCGTCGCAGGCCGCTACACCTCCCGGGGCTGGACCGAATGGACCCAGGGCTTCCAATACGGCTCGGCGCTCGTCCAGTTTGAAGCTACCGGTGATGAACAATTTCTGGAGATCGGGCGGCAAGCTACTCTGGAGCGCATGGCCCCGCACCTCAGCCATTTTGGTGTCCATGACCATGGATTTAATAATGTCAGCACCTATGGCAACCTGCATCGGCTTATGGCTGAGAAAACCATCCCAGGAAACGATTGGGAACAAAATTTTTACGAGTTGGCCATTAAATTATCGGGTGCGGCTCAAGCCCGCCGGTGGACCAATTTACCCGGGGGCGGGTTTATGTATTCTTTTAATGGACCTCACTCCTTGTTTGTCGATACCATCCGTACCGTGCGGATTCTTATGCTCAGCCATGCCCTGGGCCACGACCTGCGCGAAGAAAATGACCGCATCATCAGCCTGCTGGACCGGGGCATTGATCACATATTAAGCACCGCCAAATACGCCATTTATTATGGCGAAGGTCGGGATCTTTATGATATTAACGGACGCACGGCTCATGAAAGCATTTTTAATATCAACGATGGACGCTACCGCTGTCCAAACAGCCAGCAGGGTTATTCCGGTTTTAGCACCTGGACACGCGGACTGGCCTGGGCGATGTTAGGATTTGCTGAACAACTGGAGTACCTTCGGACGCTTTCCCCCAGTGACTTGGCGCACCGCGAAGGAAAAGAAAAGCTGGAGTCTATCGTGTTACGGGCGGCCCAAGCTACCTGTGATTTTTACCTTCAGCACACCCCCACGGATGGTATACCCTATTGGGACACCGGTGCACCCGGTTTAATACATTTAGGGGATTATCTGCAAAAACCCGCCGATCCATACAATGATCAGGAGCCGGTGGATAGTTCGGCTGCGGCCATCGGTGCACAGGGATTGTGTCGCCTGGGCCATTATCTGAACGCTGAAGAGCCTGGGCGAGGTGAAATCTATTGGCAAGCCGGGTTGCAACTGGCTTCCCGGATATTACAATCCCCCTACCTGAGCACAGCCACTGATCACCAGGGCTTATTGTTACATTCGGTATACCACCGGCCCAACGGTTGGGATTATATCCCTCCCGGCCGGCAGATACCCTGTGGCGAATCTTCCATGTGGGGGGATTATCACCTCCGTGAGTTGATGTTGTATCTGCAACGCTTGCTCCATGGTAGTCCCTGCTATACCTTTTTTAATGGACTCTTGGCTCATGATTGACTTATCCCGCCTGTGTATCCATACCATCACCAATAAACCGTGGGATTTCCAGCGCTGTGTGCAGGAGTATGTGCAACATGGCATTGGTGGCATCAGCATTTGGCAAAATGCCGTGGAACAAACAGGTGTAGCCATGGTGGCAAAAACGCTCCATGACGCCCCAATCCAGGTGGCATCTTATGTGCGGGGTGGATTTTTTCCTTCCACCCAGGCGGAGGATCGTCAAAAATCCATTGATAAAAATAAACGTTTGTTGAATGAAGCCGCGGAAATCGGAGCACCGCTCCTGGTGCTGGTGTGCGGCGCTGAACCCCGTCAATCCTTGGACCTCTCCCGGCGTCAGATCAGCGAAGGCCTGGAAGCCATCTTGCCCCACGCGCGGGCGAATGGGGTGAAATTAGCCATTGAACCCCTGCACCCTATGTATGCCGACACCCGTTCAGCCATAAATACCCTCGCCCAGGCCAATGATTTGGCCCAGCGCTTTGCAGATCCATATCTGGGTGTAGCCCTGGACGTTTACCACTGTTGGTGGGACGAACATTTGTTCGCCGAGATCACCCGCTGTGCAACGCATGACCATTTGTTCGCTTACCACCTTTGTGACTGGAAATCGCCTACCCTGGACCTGCTTAACGACCGTGGGCTGATGGGCGAAGGGTGTATTCCCCTGGCCGATATTTCCTGCCATGTCAGGGATAGCGGTTTTACCGGCTTTTGGGAGGTCGAAATCTTTTCAGACCGCTATTGGGCCATGGACCAAAGAGAGTTTTTGCGTAATATCATCAAAGCATATCAAAATTTAATGACCGCATGCCACAACAACCAGAAGTCATCCGGCTAGGCATCATCATGAATGGCGTCACCGGCCGCATGGGCACGCGCCAGCATTTGGCCCGTTCCATCAAAGCCATCATCGCTGAGGGCGGATTGCCGCTAACGCCCGAGTTGACCGTCATGCCCGACCCCATTCTGGTGGGTCGCGACGTACACAAATTAGCCAAACTCTGCAGCGAATACCAATTGTCCGCTTATACCACCTCCCTGGACGAAGCGCTTAGTCTGCCCGGCTATGACGTTTATTTTGATGCCCAGGTCACCGGACAACGTTATGCAGCGGTCAAAAAAGCTATTCTCGCCGGGAAACACATTTATTGTGAAAAACCCAGTAGTGCCACCCTGCAAGAAGCCCTGGATTTGTACCATTTAGCTCAACAAGCCGGAATAAAACACGGCGTGGTACAGGATAAATTGTGGCTCCCGGGCTTACTCAAATTGCAGGAACTCATCGCTCACGGCTTTTTTGGCCGCATCCTGTCAGTCCGTGGAGAGTTTGGGTATTGGGTCTTCGAAGGCGATCGCATCCCACCTAACCGCCCGTCCTGGAATTATCGCCGTGAGGACGGCGGCGGCATCATTATGGACATGTTGTGCCACTGGCGTTATGTCCTGGACCATATTTTTGGCGCAGTCAAGGCGGTGAGTTGTCTGGGAGCGACCCACATTCCGAGACGGTTTGACGAGCAGGGCATCCCATACACCTGTACCGCTGACGACTCTGCTTACACTACCTTTGAACTGCATAACGGCATCATTGCCCATTTTAACTCCAGCTGGGATGTGCGCGTGCGGCGGGATGACCTGCTCGTCTTGCAGGTGGATGGTACCGAAGGCTCCGCCGTAGCCGGATTGCGCGATTGTTATACCCAGAGTTATGCCCAGACGCCGGTGCCGGTCTGGAATCCGGATGTCCCCCAGCCCATCCGCTTTTTTGACCAATGGGATACTTATCAGCCGGATGCCGTTTATGAAAATGCCTTTAAAGCCCAGTGGAAACTATTTTTGAGCCATGTGGTCCTCGACACTCCCTTCTCCTGGAACTTGCTGGAAGGCGCCAAAGGCGTGCAACTCGCTGAGTTGGGCTCGCAAAGCTGGCAGGAAAGACGCTGGTTAGATGTCACGCCCATCCGCTGAGGATAGTCATAAGTACTGCAGCAAAAGTTACACGCATGTTCAACCTCATTCATTTTGCATTCGAATAAAAAACAGTTGGGTTATACCTTCGTTATTGATCAGGCCAAATTTGTTAGATTCAAACTAAACATTTTCTATGACCAGGAGTAAAATAGCATTCATCACCGGCGGCACAAGGGGTATCGGTTTGGGTATAGCCCGGGTCATGGCCAACCAGGGATGGTCTTTGGCCCTAAATGGTCAGCGCCCGGCAGCCGAAGTATCCGGGGTCCTGCAGGAATTGACCCAGCAGGCAGAGGTCATCTATGTACCCGGAAATGTAAGCCTGGCCGCAGACCGTCAGCGCATGATCGCGCAGGTCATCGCTCATTTTCCCACCATACACCTTTTGGTCAACAATGCCGGCGTAGCACCCCTGGTGCGGGCGGATATCCTGGACACCAGTGAAGAGAGTTATGACCGCGTGATGGATATTAACCTTAAAGGACCGTTTTTCCTGACCCAGACCATCGCGCAGGCTATGATCGCGGCCAAGGCTCTGCAGCCCCATGAGTTTTTCAGCATCATCAACATCTCGTCCATCTCCGCCACCGTGGCCTCCATCAACCGCGCCGAATACTGCCTGTCCAAAGCCGGGGTAGCGATGGCCACCCGGTTATTCGCCATTAAGCTGGCCGAACACGATATTCCCGTCTATGAAGTGCGCCCCGGCATCATTGCCACTGACATGACCGGACCGGTGAAAGCCAAATACG
>JAYRWN010000289.1:0-3989 GCA_041917975.1 Saprospiraceae bacterium
CCACGATACGCGTCCAGGTTTTACCATAATCTTTTGTTTTAAACAAGTATGGTTTGTAATCGCCTGATTTATACATGGTAGCGGCCACGTAAGCCGATCCTTCTGCGTGCGGGTCTGCTTCTATACTGTTGACTTGAATCCATTGAGGAAAATCTTTTGGTGTGACGTTTTCCCAGTTCTGACCTCCATCCCTGGTTACATGAATTAAACCGTCATCACTTCCAGCCCAAAGAATTTTTTCATTGCGCGGTGATTCGGCAACCGCAAATATTGTACAGTAATATTCAACTGAAGTATTATCTTTTGTGATTGGTCCTCCCGAAGGTCCCAGTTTGCTGGGGTCATTGCGTGTAAGATCAGGACTTATGGTTTGCCAGCTCTGACCATAATTATTACTGATATGAATGTGGTTAGAAGCGGTGATCAACTTACGCGGATTGTGTTGGGAAAATAAGATGGGGAAATTCCATTGAAAACGGTATTTCATGCCCTCGGCTCCATGGCCCATTGGGTTGTCCGGCCAAACATTAACATATCTGTTCTGGTTGTTTTTATGATCCTGCATTTCTATAACTCCATCGTAACATCCTCCAAATACTATCTGAGAATTCAACGGATCAGGAGCCAGAAAGCCACATTCACAACCTGCTGTAACATCCCAATCCGAATCACCAATAGCGAATCCCTCGCTGCGATGTTTGATGCGCACGGTAGTGTTATCTTGTTGAGCTCCCAGGATACGGAAGGGGAAGGAATTGTCGGTGATAACCCGATAGAATTGCGCCGTAGGCTGGTTTTCATAGGTACTCCAATTACGACCACCGTCATAGCTGACTTGTCCTCCACCATCATCACCGATGATCATGCGTTTATTATCTTCCGGAGCAATCCAGAGGTCATGATGATCGCCATGATTGGCATTTTCTGTGCTAAATGTCCGTCCACCATCTGTGGATTTATGATAACTGACATTGAGCACATATACCGTCTCAGCATCTTTTGTATCGGCATAAATACGGCTATAATACCATGCGCGTTGCCTTAGATTTCGGTCACTATTGAGCTTTGTCCAGGTTTTTCCGGCATCGTCTGTGCGAAACACACCACCATCGGCATGTTCGATGATAGCCCAGACCCGCTGAGAATTAGCCGGAGAAACCGTCACGCCGCTTATACCCCAAATACCCTTGGGAAGCCCTTTATTTGAGGAGATATTTGTCCAGGTTTCACCACTATCATTGCTTTTCCAAAGAGCGGAACCATCACCACCGCTTTCCATGCCATGGGGCATCCGTCGAACCCGCCAAGTGGATGCATAAAGAATCCTCGGATTATTGGGATCAAGTATCAAATCTACGGCACCGGCGTCATCATTGGCGAAAAGAACCTTTTTCCAGGTTTTGCCACCATCCACAGTTTTATAAACTCCCCGGTCAGGAGAACTCTTAAATAAATCACCCATCACCGCGACCCAGGCAACATCAGGGTTCTGCGGATGGATACGAATGCGCGAGATGTGCCTGGAGTTATCTAACCCTGAAAAAGTCCAGGTTTCTCCGGCATCTTCACTCTTAAATAAACCAATTCCTATGGATACATTACCGCGTACGGTTTGTTCACCCGTTCCTACATATATAACGTTAGGATCAGCCGTACTGACACTGACACAGCCAATTGATCCACCAAAATATCCATCTGATATGTTCGTCCAAGAATCTCCACCGTTGGTTGTTTTCCAAACTCCACCACCAACACTACCAAAATAATACAGATCTGGCTGATTTGGCACACCGGTCACTGTACAACTACGCCCACCGCGAAATGGGCCTATGCCCCTCCACTTCAGTGACGTAAAATATTTGGAATCATAGGGCAAACTGGTCGCTTTTTGAAGAGTCGGAGCAGGAATTTCCTTTTTCTTTTTTTGACCCATACCCGACATGGGCGCCATAATCCATACAAACAGCAATAGAGCAATTAAGCGGTAATTGATAAAGTTCATATTCTCTCTGTTTTATTAAGGTTTATCTTTTTTTGTTTTCACCCCTGGTTGTTCAATCTCAAACCCCTCTTCTTCTTTGGCTTTTTTGACCAGCTCCCGGACATCAGCCAACATTTTCTTTGCATCGTATATCACACCGTCTTTTATGGTGTACTTAACACCGCCAACCCGTTCTACTTCATTATTTTCATTTAATTTGATGACGCCCGTACCATAGAGGGAACTAAGGTTTTTTATAGGATTTTCTTCGGTAAGGACGAAGTCTGCTAATTTACCCACCTCTACTGTCCCCAGATCTTTATCCAAACCAAGAGCTTGTGCTGCATATAGCGTCCCTGACCGGATGACTTCCAAGGGATGGAATCCGGTTTCTCTCAGCAACTCCAATTCGCGGATATATCCAAAACCATACACCTGGTAAATAAAACCATTGTCCGAACCGGCAGTAACCCGGCCTCCGCGATTTTTATATTCATTCACGAAAGTCATCCATAAACGCATATTTTCTTTCCAGGCAATTTCCTCCTCGGTACCCCAATTATGCCAATATGATCCGTGAGAAATCCGGCTTGGTGCGTAAAAACGCCACAAGCTGGGCAACGTATAATCTTCATGCCATTCCTGACGCCGCGCCCGATGCAAGTCACGGCTGGCTTCGTAAGTATTATAAGTTGGATCCAAAGTAAAATCCAAAGAAATGAGGGTATCTATCAGGGCATTCCATTTATCTGTATAAGGCTGGGCAGTTTGTTTCCATAAGCGTCCGGCCTGTCCAAAACGATCCTGCTCATTATTATAATTATAATCCAGAGGATAGTTCTGTACTGTCTGCTGATCGAACATAGCTTCAGGTAATCCATACCAATGCTCGAGGGTGGTTAAACCGGCTTTTGCGCTGTGTAAGGCATTCCACCAAGCCACGTTGGTTTGGGCATGATGACAAGCCGACCTTAGACCAAGTTTTTTATTCTCTTGCAGAGCGGCTGACATCACCTCCGGAGAAGCCCCAAAAAATTTTATGCCGTCAGCGCCCTTTGCTGCATTTTCCCTGACCCAAGCCCTGGCTTGAGCATCGGTGGTAATGGGTTCTTTACTGCCCATGCCAAATGCTGTGTAAGCCATTATGCGCGGTGCAGTGATTTTATTTTCTTGACTCAATTTCTTGGCTCTCAGTACCCAATCCAGGCCGTTACCGCATGACGGGTCCCTGATCGTAGTTATGCCGTGTCCCATCCACAGTTTAAAAACGTATTCTCCAAACGCCCCTTGTTCTTTACCTCCAATGTGCCCATGCATATCAATTAACCCTGGCATGAGGTACATGCCTTCGGCTTGCAATTCATGACCACCTGCTTCTAGTTTTGGACGATGGTCCGGGCTAATCGGTACACCAGGAAATCCAACTTGAGTGACCTGTGTAATTCGATTATTGCGGACAACAATATCTACTGGGCCTAAAGGCGGAGAGCAATTGCCATTGATAAGGGTCACACCTCGGATGATCAATTGAGCCCAGGGGCCCTCACCTTCTTTGATTTGTGGTGCTTCCTTCACTTGAGCAGATATACTCATCCCAACGAAGGAAAGTACGACTAGAAATAACCATTTGATATTCATATCTCAACTCGATTAATAAACCCTAAATTATCATACCAGCTACCACAGCTGTATACAAACATGCTACAGTTCCACCAATCAAAGCCTTAAAGCCCAACTGGAGTAGGTTGGTTCTCTGTCCAGGCACCAAGGCACCAATCCCTCCGATCTGGATGCCTACAGAGGCAAAATTGGCAAAGCCACATAAAGCATACGTGGCAATAATGACCGATTTTTCAGTGAGGATAGCTTGGCTTTTTAAATCAGCTAAAGACACATAGGCCACGAACTCGTTCAGAACTGTTTTTTCTCCTAAGAGCCGTCCTACAGCTAAAATGTCCTGGGCATCTACGCCAATGATCCAGGCAATAGGCGAAAAGAGTATGCCAAA
>JAYRWN010000290.1:0-7247 GCA_041917975.1 Saprospiraceae bacterium
AACCACAAGTGTGTTGAAAATAAAAATTATTATGTACATTCACGCATAGGAAAATAGGTGGAATCTGCAGCCCCAATTTTTCATACTAGTGAGATTTAATAAGGGGCTGCATTTTTTTAGAACGTTTCTAATTAAGCACGCGCTGCCCCCCTTCTACTTTATTTGTTTAGTCGAAGAAAGTTTTAATGGACTAACCCCATCATCAAAAACCACTTCTCTAAAAAGTGACTAACCCTGCTTTGTATTTGAGCGCAGAATTACACCTGAAGCCAAAAATTTTTTCTCTTCTTTAGGCATGGTAATCGCCTCTATTTCTGCCTTGCTTTTGCCGGCATCCTCTGCATAATGACGCAATTCTTCTACCGGGGTGATTGCTTTATAGGCTATGCCCTCCATAATGACTTCCTGTCCGGCACAATCCTTAGGCATAAAAAAACCATAATCTTTAAACTGGACAAAGAGTGGCTCCCCAGTGTTGCTTCCGGCCGTGTTAACGTTCATCCAGCACCCTTTCATCTGACATACTTCTGCTACAGTCCCTCTAATCTTCACTTTTACCGAGTCCTGAGATTCCAAAGCACTGAGGGCATCTTGTATGTTTTGTACACCTTGATCATCAATTTTTTCCCCAAAATATTGGTTACCTGAAGTATCTGTAGTGACCGGAGCAGAGGGCGTGGATTGGCATGCCACACAACCGATGATCACGAGTAAAGACCAGATTTTTAAAGCACTCATATTTGAAACAGATTTAAATCCCGAAATTTTTGTGCAAAATACACAATTCCAGATAATGGTGATCATTTCTAAATTTGACCAAACTCATTATTGTTTTAGATACTTTTATTTTGTTTCGTGTAAAATTCAGAAGGTATGGTACCTCAATTTTTAATTGATTTGAAAGATTTCATCAGCCAGCCGTGGCCATGGTGGGTAGGCGGGTTGATGATAGCCTTTATTATGTTTGTGCTGATCTTTTTCGGCAAGGAGTTTGGCATATCGGAAAATTTCCGCACCATGTGTGCTGCTGATGGCGCCGGAGACATGGCTCCATTTTTTAAATTCGAATGGGGCTCAAAAGGCTGGAATTTATTAGTGGCTTTAGGGGCTATGTTTGGTGGCTACCTAGCTGCAAATTATTTTACTCCGCCAGGTCAGAATTTAGCTCATATTTCAGCGGCAACCGTGGCCAGCTTACAAGAATTAAACATCCAGGTCACAGAAGGTCAGGTTCCGCTCGTTCCCGACTTTTTTAATTGGGAGGCTTTATTCACATTTAAAGGATTTCTGGTCATCATCATCGGTGGTTTTTTAGTGGGCTTTGGCGCTCGTTATGCCGGCGGTTGTACTTCCGGACATGCTATTAGCGGCCTATCCACTTTACAACTTCCTTCGCTCATCGCTGTCATTGGGTTTTTTATTGGCGGGTTGATTATGACCTATTTAATTTTTCCTTTAATCTTCTAAAATTTCCTGCACCATGAAAATGTCAAAATTTATCCTGATTGGAATTCTTTTTGGAGTGACTTTATATAAATCAGAAGCAGTGTCCTGGTTCCGCATCTATGAAATGTTCCATTTTCAATCCTTCCATATGTATGGCATGATCTTCTCAGCAGTGGCTGCGGGAGCACTGATCGTAGCTTTAATTAAAAAAGCAAAAATCAGAGATATCGAAGGCCATACAATCGAGTTTAAAGATAAGGACCGCTCCTATCCGCGTTATCTGATCGGTGGGATCATATTTGGTCTAGGCTGGGCTTTAGCGGGTGTATGCCCTGGTCCCATGTTTATCCTGATGGGTAGTGGTTATACCGTGTTAATCGTCTTCCTGCTTAGTGCCATGACCGGAACGTTTGTTTATGGCCTCCTGCGCTCAAAACTTCCTCATTGAGTCATTATTATTTAATTCGTTTTACTGCGACTTAGATTTGGCGTTTTGATTATCTTTGAAAGGAACGATTCCTGGTTAATCATATGCTGGAGCCTTCATCAGGAATCATATTTATCAACGGTCAAAATTATTAAATCATATGAGCAAGTCGAGCAGAAGAACATTTATTCGTCAGTCAGCCTTGGTAGGCGGCGTGGGCTTGTTAAGTCCTTTTGATTGGTCGAAAATATGGTCAAAACGGCGTTTAATGAGTGCAAACGAAAAGTTACAGGTAGGAGTCATCGGTTGTAATGGAATGGGATTTTCAAATTTACGTGAACACCTTAGGTTGCCTCAAGTAGAGTGCATAGCCTTAGCTGATGTCGATCAATCGGTGCTAGACCGGCGAACCGAAGAAACAGCCCAATTGCAAGGGGGTAAAAAACCCATGATGTTTAAGGATTACCGCAAAATGCTGGAAAATAAGGATCTGGATGCGGTCATCATAGGGACACCAGATCACTGGCATTGTTTGGCTTTGACTAACAGCTTGGATGCTGGAAAACATGTCTATGTTGAAAAACCATTGGCTAACTCCATCCAGGAGTGTCAAATTATGCTTAACGCCGCCCGTTATCATAAAAAAATTGTGCAGGTGGGCCAATGGCAGCGCAGCGGTAGACATTATGATCAAGCGATAAAATTTGTTCAATCCGGTCAGTTAGGTAATATACGCTTGGTTAAATGCTGGGCCTATCAGGGTTGGATGAAACCTGTGGATGTACAAGCGGACAGTACCCCACCTCCCGGTGTCGATTATGATATGTGGCTTGGGCCGGCCACAAAAAGACCATTTAATGCTAACCGTTTTCATTTTAATTTTCGATGGTTTTGGGATTATGCCGGTGGCTTGATGACCGACTGGGGCGTGCACGAAATAGACATTGCTTTATACGCCATGAAAGCCAAAGCTCCAAAATCCGTCATGGCTTCCGGAGGAAAATTAGCATATCCAAATGACGCTTCTGAAACCCCGGATACCTTACAGGCCGTATTTGAATACGATAATTTTAATATGTTGTGGGAACATGCCACCGGTATAGACAATGGAAATTACGGAAAAACAGAAGGTATCGCATTTATCGGAAACCTGGCCACTTTAGTATTAAATCGCGGCGGGTGGTCTATTATTCCTGAAGTGGAAACCAATGCTGACGGTATCGTTGAATACGAATTACCGGACATTCCGGATCAAAACCGGCCGGGCAATGCAAATTATTTGTTGGACCATGTAACTAATTTTGTTCAGGCCATCCACAATAACAACCCGGGCAGCCTGAAATGCGGCATAGAGACAGGAAGCATTGCCGCTGTAAATGCGCATATGGGTAATATTGCTTTCAAAACAGGCCGAAAAGTTTATTGGGATGAGGCCAAACAAATGTTTAAAAATGATGAAGAAGCTAACCGCATGACGAGAGCCAATTATCATAACGGCTGGAAATTGCCTAATTTCTAAAATTATGACCCGAAAAGTAAAAGGCGAGCCTGAACAGAGGATTCAGGCCCGCCTTTTTTACTGTCGTCAATACGTTGGTTGGTTTAATTAGATAAAATCAGTATTGAGCTTCTTGTTATTGTTTTACCAATCGGATGGCTTTTAAAAGTCTAGGGCCGTCAAAAAATCTTAGGGTGTACACCCCGGCAGCTGCCTTTTCAAATTCCTGCAATTCAAAACGCACCAGGTTTGGGCGTATGGTTTTACGTGCTACAGGTCGACCATAAGCATCGTTCAACTCCAAGGAAAGGCCGGCATCGTTATTGCAACCATCCGGAAGAAAGACATGGACTTCTTTCACCACCGGATTAGGATACACCACCACGCGCAGTCCGGGGTTGTTTAAAAATACCGAGCCGGAAATTACTTCAATCTCATCGGCTGATACGATACGCAGCCGATATTCATTAAGACCGGATTGGGGGGTAAAATCAGTAAATGATTTAATCTGGTCGTCAGAAGAAAGTATTTTTCCAATAATTTTATAGTCTGAGGATAATTCAGGACGTCGTTCTATGTATAAGATATCAAAGTCATGGGCGGGTGCAAGATTCCAGGATAAGGTGACCTGGCCGTCAGAAATGACCCCATTAAATTCAGTGACCTGGACGTAGCTCCATCCAGAAATTGGCAAAAACGCCAATAGTATGAGCAATAAGCGCATATGATATAGATTGTTTGGTTTAAAAGAATGTTTGGGGGGAGAAGCTGCCGGGGGAAGCAACTTTATTCGCTAACATCAAACGAATTTCTAAAAATATATTTTATCCTTGTACCCACCAACTTTTTGCAAAAGAATTTATTTATTCAGTGAAAAAATCGCCGCCAACCATGGATTATATCGAAATTTTTGGGGCAAAAGCACACAATCTGAAGAATATAGACCTCAAAATCCCCAAAAATAAACTGGTCGTCATCACCGGCATTAGTGGCAGTGGCAAATCTTCTTTAGCCTTTGACACCATTTTCGCCGAGGGTCAACGGCGGTATATGGAGACATTTTCCGCCTATGCCCGTCAGTTTATGGGCAAAATGGAGCGACCGGACGTAGAGCTCATCCAAGGGCTTAGTCCGGTTATATCTATTGAACAAAAAACAACAGCCTGGAATCCCCGCTCTACTGTGGGCACAATAACCGAATTATATGATTTTATCCGACTCTTATACGCTCGGGCTGGAGAAGCCTATTCGTATGTTACCGGAAAAAAAATGGTGCGTTATAGTGAAAATCAAATGTTGGATAATATACTTCACCACTTTCAAGGCAAAAAAATAGTCTTATTAGCACCTCTGGTCCGGGCTCGGAAAGGACACTATCGCGAGCTATTCGATCAAATACGGAAACAGGGGTATTCAAAGGTTCGTGTAGATGGCGAGATAATTGACCTTAAGCCGGGTTTACAAGTGGACAGGTATAAGACACACGACATTGAAGTAGTGATCGATCGTTTGCAGGTGCAGGAGGAAAAGCGCGATCGACTCTCCAGCTCATTACAGACGGCGCTAAAGTTAGGTCAGGATATGGTGTTCGTGCAGCTGCATGATACTGATAAGGTGCAACCTTACAGCAAACACCTCATGTGTGCCGAATCAGGCATTAGTTATGAAGAACCTTCTCCCAACACCTTTTCTTTCAATTCACCTTATGGATCTTGTCCGTCTTGTCATGGCTTAGGCAGTATTAATCAGGTGGATATGGACAAAGTTATTCCGGATGATACCAAATCCATTGCTGAAATAGGTATCGCTCCTTTTGGAGAAGTCCGGGATAACCTGACTTTTAAACAATTGGAGGCGATAGCTAAAGCCTTCAAATTTAATTTCAACACACCTATAAAAAAAATTCCTGCTGATGCTCTACACATTATATTATATGGAGGTAGTGACAAATTCGAAGTAGACCTGCGTTATAGTAAACATGACTTTAGTTATAACCTGGCCACTGAAGGCCTGGTCAATATGCTGGCCCGGTGGTATAACGATACGACCTCAGAAAAAATACGGGCCTGGGCTGCCGATTTTATGACCGTCAACCTTTGCCCTGATTGTCAGGGGTTCCGCCTTAAAAAAGAATCCCTGTACTTCAAAGTGCATAATAAACACATTGGAGAGTTATCCGCTATGGACTTGTCAGAACTACAGCAGTGGTTCCTCAACCTGGAGCAACATCTGTCCACCCGTCAAAAAGCCATCGCCCACGATGTGATCAAAGAAATCCAAATGCGTTTGGGCTTTCTGATGCACGTCGGCCTAGACTATTTACAGATGAACCGTCCGGCCAATACCTTAAGTGGTGGTGAATCCCAACGCACCCGACTGGCTACACAAATTGGCTCACAACTCACCGGTATTACTTATATCCTGGATGAGCCTAGCATAGGGTTACATCCGCGCGACAATCACCGGCTCATCCACGCCCTGCAGGACCTTACCGCCATCGGCAATACCGTAGTAGTGGTAGAACACGATAAAGACATCATGTTAGCCTCGGATTATTTAGTGGATTTAGGTCCGGGCGCAGGCATACATGGCGGGCATGTCGTCGCTTCAGCTGTACCGAGTCAATTCATCCACAGCGAAGGGGTCACCGCCCAATACCTGGATCGCCGAAAAAAAATTCCCATTCCGGCTGAACGGAATCCAGGTAACGGCCAATTCTTGACCTTGAAAGGTGCTAGTGGTAATAATTTAAAAAATATCAATATCAAATTCCCACTGGGATGCCTGATTTGCATTACCGGTGTGTCCGGAAGTGGTAAATCATCGCTCATCAACGATACCTTATATCCTATCCTGCGTCAATATTTTTACGGCAGCATCCAGAAACCCTTGCCATACAAAAAAATCGAAGGCCTGGACCAGCTGGACAAGGTCATCGAAATCGACCAGTCTCCCATTGGTCGCACTCCCCGGTCTAACCCGGCTACATATACTGGCGTAATGACCGATATACGGAATTTATTTGCTAATCTGCCGGAGTCTAAAATTCGCGGCTATACCTCCGGACGCTTTTCGTTTAATGTAAAAGGCGGGCGCTGCGAGACCTGCGAAGGCGGTGGGATGAGGGTCATCGAGATGAATTTCTTGCCCGATGTATCCATCGAATGTGAATCCTGTTTGGGACGCCGGTATAACCGCGAAACACTGGAGGTGCTCTTTAAGGGCAAAAGCATAGCGGATGTCCTGGATATGACGGTAGAAGAAGGCGTTACTTTTTTTGAAAACATCCCGTCCATATACCGTAAACTAAAGACTCTAAATGAAGTGGGTTTAGGATATATCACCTTAGGACAACAGGCCACTACCTTATCCGGCGGAGAAGCACAACGCGTGAAGTTGTCTGAAGAACTTAGTAAAAAAGATACCGGCAAAACTATTTATATCCTGGACGAACCCACCACCGGACTCCATTTTGAGGATGTGCGTCACCTGCTGGATGTCCTTCAGAAACTGGTGCGTCGCGGCAATACCGTCCTGGTGATAGAACATAATCTGGACGTGGTGAAAGTAGCCGATTACATCATCGACATTGGCCCGGAAGGTGGGAAACATGGTGGAAAGCTTATTGCTACCGGAGTGCCGGAAGAGATCGTTCGTCAGGCGGAAAGTTATACCGCGCAATTTCTAAAGCAGGAGATAGAGAATTCAGGAAATTCCAGTACAATTCATATCCAATAACCTCCTATAGGGCTCATCATTAGGCTAAAAGAGATCATCGGGCTCCCTGAAGACTATATTAAAATTGTACTTAAAGCAAATACCGGATGATGGCGTAGTTTTGCCTTCACCCGGGAAAAGAGAGATGATTTTAAATGG
>JAYRWN010000291.1:0-11110 GCA_041917975.1 Saprospiraceae bacterium
TGATAAAAAAGGCAAAAAATAAACTTTTAGCCTGTTTTATTATTTCAGATTAACAATAATTCTAATATTTAAATGTTTGTCTTAGATAACCATTTATTAGAGAATCCTTTATATGTTAAAATTTAGCTGTCTCATACTGGCTGTATTTATCGCCAGCATTGGGTTGCATAATTGTACATCAAAGTCTGAAGTTTCCCGCTACTATGCGGATAATCAGGCCGTACAGGAAAGCCAACACGTTATGCGGCAAAGCCAGGATTTTTTAAAACAATTGCAACACGGTTACGATAGTCTAAAAAGCCGCAAACCGGACCGAGCCCAGCAAATCATCGCCAGCCAGATAGATCTGCGGGCGCAAATAGCTTCATTAACCCAAATCATCGATACCCTGCAATCCCGGCGGTGGGATCCGGTAGACCTGAATGAGCGGTTAATCCTGTTGAAAAATGAAACCATGTTATTACACACGCTGATGCAACACGGTCAGGATTTGCTGCACGCCGATGCACCTGCGTTTGGGGTGTGGACAACTGAGGAAGACCGTTGATCCTTTAAGTCTTACTTTTTTGGATAGAAAATCTTTGTAGAGCAGATAACTACAGGACATGGGTTAGGTCCAATCAACAAATAATTACCCAGACACCAAAAGATTTATACCCCATGCATGAAAAGACATACAAAGTAAGGCGGGGAGCGGTTTGTAATGCTTTCGATTTAAATAATTTATTCCGGGCAAGGCGCTGCGACGTGGCCGCCGAGTGAATAAAAGAACATAAGGTCGTGAATGGTTGCCAACTGCGGTCGGCTTGGCCGGGCCTGATGATGGCAAAATTCAGCTAAATCGACTATTTTAGCGGCCATTTAGCATAATTCATGAAAAAAATAACCGTACTCGGCGCAGGAATGGTGGGAAGAGCCATGGCCATCGACCTTTGTGGTGATTTTGCCGTTACCTCGACAGACATCAGTGCAGATAATCTCTCCCGTTTGTCCGTGCATCCCATTAAAACGATCCAAGCGGACCTGTCAGATAAATCTACCATCCGGAGGATCATTGCCGACCAGGACCTGGTGATCGGCGCTGTACCGGGATTCATGGGTTTTGAAACCTTTAAAACGGTTATTGAAGCGGGAAAAAACACCAGCGATATTTCTTTTTTTGATGAGAATCCATTCGTACTCGATGAGCTAGCGAAACAAAATGGCGTGACGGCCGTCATGGATGTGGGCGTGGCGCCCGGAATGGACAACATTATCCTCGGCTACCACCATAAACGTATGCAGGTCGAGGAATTTGTCTGCCTGGTGGGTGGACTACCTGCGGAGCGCCACTGGCCTTTTGAATATAAAGCGCCCTTTTCACCGATTGATGTGCTGGAGGAATATACCCGACCGGCCCGTTATGTCAAAGATGGTATAACGGTCATCAAACCCGCGCTGAGTGAACCGGAATTGATGAGCTTTCCAGGCGTGGGCACTTTGGAGGCCTTTAATTCCGATGGTCTGCGCTCGTTGATCAAAACTATGCCGGAAATCCCTAATATGATCGAACGCACCCTGCGTTATCCCGGCCATATCGAACTGATGAAGATTTTGCGCGACACAGGGTTCTTTAGCAAGGAGGCCATTGAGGTGAAAGGAAATATGATTCGACCGTTGGACCTGACCACTAAATTATTATTTCCGCATTGGAAACTCGGCGATGAAGAAAACGAATTCACCGTGATGCGGGTGATGGTTAAAGGAGTAGAACATGGTCAACCTATAACCTATACGTATGATCTGCTCGATCGGTATGATGCGGAAACAAAGACATCTTCCATGGCCCGGACCACCGGTTATACGTGCACTGGATCAGCCCGGCTGATTCTTGAAAATAAATTTCGACGCCTAGGCGTATCTACCCCGGAATTTATCGGAGAAGAGGAAAATAATTTCCACGCCATGCTGCATTATTTAAAGGAGAGAAAGGTGATGTATAAGGTCACGGTGAGTTAACAGATGGTAAAACAATTCCTGTCCACGGTTTAATTTTACGAAATCAACCCCGATTCTTATTCCGTACCAGCCAACCTATAACCATGAGAACTACCGCCGGTAATCCAATGTAGACCGCCTCGCTCATCAAGACCCGCCAACCCCATTCGCTAAAAAAATCCGTCGGTGAAAGAGGGGAAACCAGAATAGGACGCCAAGGGAAAAAATACCGTTCACCACTGAAGGGGATAAAAAATCCTACGCCCCGGCCTCCCGAAGTACAGGCGTCCAAAACGCCATGACTGGCGGTGCAGATAAAAAAAAATAACCAACGGCTGAAAGTCCGCTCCCCTATTTTAAAAAACAGGCCATTCATCAACCAGGCCCAGCCTATGGCAAAGATCAGCGCATGAGTAAAACCGCGATGCCCCAACATATGCTCATATGGGATGCCGAAGCGGAAGGCCACCACGTCTAAATCCGGCAATATTGAGGACCCGATGCCGATCCATCGGCTTTTAGAACCTTGGCGATTAAAAGGCGGTAATTGGCTAATGCTCCAGGCCAACAAACCATGTCCAAAAAGAGATGCCATACTTGTTGATTAGTTTTGAAGTAAATCCAAATTTGGAAAAAATAAATCAAGGTGTTTAATATTATATTACACTTACAAGTCTTTGTCAACCATGAATAAACATTCACTGATCCATTTGCTGATTGTTTTACCCTCTATTTTTCCCCTTTTGGCGCAACAACCGCCGGAAATAAAGGGTGTATTCCCTCATTTATCCATCGTCAGTGGGTATAAGGACCGGTCCGAAGCGGGTATTGGAGCCCTGGTACCCTGGGCGGATAAATTGTGGATGGTGGGTTATGTGGCACACATCCGAGGTACCGGTTTAGGGCTTTACGAGATTGGCGAAGATATGTCCATGCACAAACACCCGCTGAGTTATACCGGTACTTACGCCAACCGCTTTATCCATAATCCTTCAGATCAAGCCATTATAGGACCTTATATTATAGATACCTTAGGTCAAGTGCGTATTATTGACGAACTAAAGACGCACCGGCTCACGGCCACCATGGAACATTTATTCCATGCGGATTCGATGGTATATTTTTTAACCATGGAGGGCTTGTTATTTGAAACCAACGTGTACACGCTCTATTCCAAGTTATTGTTTAATTTGGTTAAAGAATTGGACATCGCAGCCGATGCCTATATTCATTTTAAGGGCGGGTTCACTCAGGGCGGCCAAGTGGTCGTCGCCAATAATTCATATTATGAAGCGGATTTTTTACGGCAGCGGGCCGATGGTCGTTTAGGCACCTGGGATGGTAAATCCTGGACCATCCTGGACCGCCATCCTTATGTAGAAGTCGCCGGAAAACATTGGAGCAACAGCACTTACGGACAAGTGATCTACGCGACAGGATGGGATCAGGCTTCGGTAAAACTGATGTTCTTCAAAAATGGCACATGGAAAACCTACCGCCTGCCAAAAGCCAGTTTTGCTTATGATCATGCCTGGAATACCGAATGGATGCGCATCCGTGAGGCGCAGACGGAACGTTACCTGATGGACATCCACGGCATCTTTTATGAAATGCCTACCATGACTTATGGTGGGCACATCATGGCCATCCGGCCTATCGCCAAACACTTGCGTCTGGTCACCGATTTTTGTTATTGGCGAGGACTTTTCGTGATGGGCGGTGATCAGAATGATCGTTCCAATGGTCAACCGCAATCCGGTCTGTGGTTTGGCAATATAGATGAACTCTGGCAAATGGGAAAACCTTCCGGTTGGGGTGGTCCCTGGTATGAAGAAGATGTGCCGGCCGGTCAGGCCTCGGACCCCTATCTGATGACCGGTTTTGACCGGAAAGTGGTACACCTGACGCATCAATCTCCCCAAACGGTAAAAGTCCTCATCGAAGTAGATCTGCACGGACAGGGTAAATGGGTGCCGTACCAAACGCTCCTGGTGGGACCGCGGGGATATACCCATCATGAGTTTCCGGCAGGCTACTCAGCCCATTGGGTGCGTTTTACTCCCCAATCGCCGGCTCAAAAGCTCTCCGTGACGCTCTTTTATCATTAATAAGTCACTTGTGCAGACCCTACCTCTTTCATAGTCTGAATAAAAAAGAGTTTTAGAGGGCCTTTTGTCCCTCTTGGCGGTTAATTGCTTAAAGCCTAATGTTAAATATTCTTGATTAAACTTTTTAATATTTTATAAAAAGTATTATATCTTTACAATATTTGTCGTAAGCAACTCCAAAAAATTATATATATTAATGAAAAACAAACAACATCTTAATAAGATAAGGATCATTAAAGAACTTTATTTCTCGGGCCCATTATCGTGCAGTGATCTTTGCACAGCCTTAAACAAAAGTTTGCCATTTGTAACTTCTCTCCTCTCTGAATTGGTAGAAGAAGAGCTGGTTATTGACACTGGATTTGCGCCTTCATCCGGCGGGCGCCGTCCTATATTGTACAAGTTAGTTACCAATAAAATTTTCATTGTATCCGTAGCTGTGGACCAATTGGTCACACGAATAGCTCTACTGGATGTGCAAAATAACGTGGTAGGATCGGTTTATAAGTACCAACTTACGCTGGCCAATCATCCCAATCCCCTGACCTCATTAGGGTATTACCTGCAACAATTTATTGAAACGGTTCCGGTCAAAACTTATAAGATCATTGGAGTGGGGATTAGTATGCCAGGTTTTATTGATATTAAAAAGAGCATCAACTATTCTTTTTTATCCACACCAGAGGGAACCAGCATAGTCGAATATCTGCATAAAAAACTGCATTTACCAATCTTTATTGACAACGATTCAAGTTTAATAGCTCTGGCCCAGTCTCGTTTTGGGATGGCAAAAAATAAAAGTAATGCCATGGTAATCAACATTGGCTGGGGTGTAGGATTAGGCATGATTCTTAACGGCCAGTTATATCGCGGGGATACCGGATTTGCCGGTGAATTCAGTCACATACCATTGTTTATGAACAACAAATTGTGCCAATGTGGCAAAAGTGGGTGTTTGGAGACGGAAACTTCCTTGCTCGTTCTCATCCAGCGGGTTGCAGAAAAAATCAAGAATGGCAAAGTATCCAAGTTATCGAATTTTAATTTTGAAAATAAGGAAGAGGCAGCAGAGCAAATACTCAGAGGCGCCAAAGAAGGGGATAAACTTTGTATAGAAGTTCTCTCCGAGATTGCTTATAAAATCGGCAGAGGTGTATCTATCCTCATTCATTTATTCAATCCAGAACTTATCCTCCTCTGTGGTCGAGGTGCACTGGCCGGTAAAATCTGGATTGCACCTATCGAACAAGCCATTAATGAATATTGTATTCCGCGGTTAGTGCATAACACTCAAGTCAAAGTATCCGACCAAATTCTGGATAGTGAGTTGATTGGTGCGGCCTGTTTGGTAATGGAAAATTATGAGCGAGTACCAATATCCCAATATGACCAAATAATTCATGATTTAAATTGACACAAACCAAAACTTTAAAATTATCTGTATGAAAAAACGCTTCAATTTTGTGTGGGTTTACCTCTTGTTAGCCATGCAGGTGGCATGGGCTCAGAGGACAATAACCGGTAAAATTACAGACGCCAGTGACGGTTCGCCTTTACCAGGTGTAAGCATTTTTGTAAAAGGGACCTCTGTAGGAACAGCCAGTGATGTGGATGGAGGTTATGAACTCGTGGTTCCTCAAAACGCTACTACTTTAGTGTTTTCATTCCTGGGATATGAAACTAAAGAAATACTCCTAGGTATAGAAAATTCGGTTAATGTTTCACTTGGTTCGGCTGCATCAGAGCTGGATGAAGTGGTTGTAACTGCATTAGGGATACGCAAAGAAGTAAAAAAAATAGGCTACTCGGTCCAAAAACTTGCCTCTAATGAAATCGTTAAGACTTCCCCTCCAAACCTGGCTCAGGGGCTAATGGGCAAGGCTGCAGGTCTAAATGTATCCGTACCTAACGGTGTAGAGGGTGGTTCTCAACGTATTATCATCCGGGGTAATACCAGCTTATTAAATAACAACCAGCCTTTGATTGTCATCGATGGCATTCAAATGTCCAGCGGTCAACTGGGTTTAAATCAATCTAATGGCACAGGTTATAACATCCGTAATGCATCTTTCAGTACACCGGACTTGGGCGGAACCCAAACCGACTGGGGCACTTCCTTAAATTCTATCAATAGCGAAGACATCGAAGAAATCAACATTTTAAAAGGTCCAACCGCGGCTGCATTATATGGTGCCCGAGGAGCAAATGGGGTCATCCTGATTACTACCAAAAAAGGAGCTAAACGCGACGGGTTTGGTGTGGAATATTCTTTCTCTACCCGATTAAACAAGGCTTACTTATTTCAGGATTATCAGCAAGAATACGGTTATGGAGGTGCCATAGGACTCTGGACAGCTAATGATGATCTAAAGCTTCCGAAGGATAATCAAGGCCGCTATCGCTATCCAGCTGAAGCACCTTGGTCCGGCGCTGATGTAGATAATAAATTCACCCAGTTTGGTCCATTACCCGGGGGATATAATTTTTGGGACCAGTTCAGTTGGCCTGGTGCAGGATTGTCATGGGGAGCTAAAATGGATGGACGCCCGGTAGTATGGTGGGATGGCGTTACCCGTCCATATTCTCCCACCAAAGACGCCAATAAATCCTTTTTCCAAGACGGTAATACCACCTCTCATAATGTATCCTTCTCTACCGGAGGAGATTTTGGAGGTATACGGGTCTCTTTAAACCGTACCGGGAATACAGCCATCATACCTAATAGTAATTTTGACAATACATCCATAAATATCGGTTCCAATCTAAATTTGACAAAAAAGACTAAGGTGGAGGCAATAGCTGGATACTCACGTTTCAATCGATTGAATACTCCGGCAATAGGTGACAATAACAGTATCAGTAAATTCCTTACTTATGGCTTTCCTTCGGATTATGTGCCTATCGAAAAGGATGTATATGTAAAGGCTGACGGTTCAAGAAACCAATTCGATAATGGGACTTACCCTCTATCGTATCCCTACGGCAGTTACACAAATTTATTTTGGCACACCTACAAACAAAATACCACTTTACAACGCGACCGTTTGGTGGGATCAGTGAAGTTAGACGCTGAAATTACCCCGTGGTTAAATATCATGGGCCGCTCCGGTTTAGAGTACGCCACTAACGAGTTTGAAACTAAAAACTCCCCCATTGACGCTGGTGGATATCAGGGCCAGTACGGTTTTGAATTGAACCGGGACTATACCATCACCTCTGAAGCTATGGCTACGGCTCATAAGGCTGGTCTTTTGAATGATTTTGATGCCAGTTTTAGTTTGGGTGCCAGTCAGTGGTACAATAAATTTGGAGGCTCAAACGCCTACAATAACGGTCCATTTGCCAATCCCCATTTGTATTATTTAGCCAATACTACAGCCACAGTTAACGCCGGATGGTTGCCAACTTACTATAAATTAGAGAGTAAAATCAATTCGGTATATGGCTTGATGGATTTAACCTATAAGAACTTTTTGTTTCTACAAGTTACTGGGCGCAATGACTGGTCATCCACCTTGCCCATTAATTCCGCATCCTATTTTTACCCATCGGCCAGTTTAAGTTTTGCATTCACAGAAGCCTTTGATCTGGGAGATACAAAAGATTGGTTAAGTTTTGGAAAATTAAGGGTGGCTTATGCAGGAAGTGCTAATGGTACGGAACCCTATAAAACCAAAGCTATCTTCAATAGCGGAACCTTTGGAGGCGTGGTTACGCGTTTCTTACCGAGCAATTTACAGCCTGGTGAATTGTTAGTGCCGGAGCGTTCCAAATCTTTTGAAATTGGTACTCAACTAGCGTTTTGGAATAACCGCTTGGGTTTGGATATAACCTATTATAAAATTAACTCCACCAACCAGATTCTTAATGCACAACTAGCCTTATCCTCTGGAGTGAGCAGCAAAATATTTAATACCGGGGAACTAGAAAATAAAGGAATCGAATTTATTATTCGCGCGACCCCCATACGCAGTAAACAAATGGAATGGAATGTAAGTTTGAATGCCGCTCATAATCAGAATAAGGTCTTGGCCTTATCCGAGGGAATCGATCGGTATTATTTGGGGCAAGTATTTGGAACACGTACCGGTGTATCCATGTATGCTAAGGTTGGTGATAATTTTGGTACGATTTACGGCTTGGATTATACCTATAAAAATGGCGAAAAAGTCGTGCAGAAGATCTGGAATAATACCCGCACCGAGGTGGTAGGTACTCGTTATGTAACTACACCAGATCCGGTAGCTATAGGCAATGCCATACCCTTCCTCACCGGTGGATTGGTCAATAATCTACGTTATAAAAATTTTAGTTTGTATGTCTTGACCGATTATAAGCTAGGCGGTGATATCTATTCCATGGACTATGCCAGCGCAATGGGTGAGGGTAAAGCTCCGGCTACTTTGGTAGAGAGAAATGGGGGTGGACTTCCTTATACCTACCCAGATGGCTCTAAAGCCAACCATGGAGTTATTCTGGAGGGCGTTTATGAAGATGGGACCAAGAATACGGATGTGGTTCATTATATGTATAAATATGCTGGCCAGTTTCAAGCCTGGAGTAATGTGGACATGCCCCGCAGCAATGCCGTATTTGAAAACACCTGGGTCAAATTACGTGAACTTTCTTTGACCTATGATATTCCAAAAAGTATCGTCACCAAGACCGGGGTATTTCAAGGGTTGAGTGTATCATTAATTGGACGTGACCTGTTTTACCTTTACCGCACCTTACCGGATGATCTTAATCCAGAAGGCGTAAGCGGTACGGGTAACATTCAAGGGTTGCAGTGGGCTGCTCTTCCTGGCGTCCGTTCTACTGGTGTTGCTTTAAAAGCTAGTTTCTAATCCGATTTAATGGCACATAAAAAATGTATACAATGAACTTCATAAAAAATAAATATTCCATCATATGTTTGACGGTCCTTCTGGTGCTCCTGGGCTCATGTACCAAGGAGTTTGAAGACATCAACAAACCTTACAATCAGCCTAGCGAAGCTTCCATAGGTGACTTGTTCAATACTGTGGTTAGCTCCATGCAAAATTCCTGGCAGGAGTTAGCTACCTACCACTCGTTTATTTATCCGTTAACCCAACAAACCACCCAATACGCCAGTTCCGGGTATCGTCTCGAAAATGCCTCCAATGAGGTATGGCAGTCCTATTACAGCATGTTGGCCAACTCTAAGCTTATTGACACCTTAATTTCCCAGGACGAAAACAGTGGAAATATGACCAACATCTTGGCCATGAACCGCGTATTGCGCGCCTATAAAACCATGCGTCTAACGGAGGAGTTTGGTGATGTTCCTTTCCACCAGGCCGGGTATGCCATTTATGGTATTGATTTTTACAAACCGCGATTTGATACTCAGCAGGAAGTATATAAGGCTTTAATAAACGACCTGAAATGGGCTGTGGATAACTTGTCGACAGCGCCAACCCAGGTTTCTTTAGGGAGTAGTGAGACCTTCCTGAAAAACAACATCCCGATGTGGATCAAATTTGCTAACGCATTACGACTGCGTTGCGCCATAACTATTTATGATAAAGATGCTGCATTTGCCGGTCCGCAAATCGCCGAAGCAATCAGTAAGCCCCTCATCGCTAACGGAGAAGATATTGGTTTGTGGCCTTCGAAGATACCTGGCTTGGTTTTTGAAATTCATGCCTGGTCTTTATCGGCTAATCAATACATCCGACTTGGCACCACCATGTGGAACGCGATGTCCAATTCTAATGCCAAAGATGGTAGTGGTATTTTTGACCCCCGCTGTCGAATTTTTTATGAACCAAATCAAGCAGGCGAATGGGTTCCTTACCCTCAGAATCCTACCTCTGCTACTCCATCAGAGGGTGGAGATCCCTATAACCAAAGTCGTTTTAATAGTTGGTCCAGTAAAGGAGCCGGATGCATCTTTTCTCCGATTAATTTTTATTTTGAGGATAAAAACTTCCTTCCACAACTGATGATTACCGCTGCTCAGGTACATCTTTATCTTGCAGAAGTCTATCAGCGCGGTCTGGGTGTTGCCAAGAATGATGCGATGGCAAAAGCTCACTATGAGGCGGGAGTAAAAGCTTCTGTTAATTTTTGGACGAAGCTAGCCATTGATTGCCCCATCTGGGTGGAAGGAAAACCTGCTGGTTTACCCTCTGATAATGTATTAAATGTCTTTTTACAAGACCCCAAAGTGGCTTATAGTAACGACCCTGCATTGGCTTTGAAACAAATATATACCCAATTATGGATCGATGGTTTCCGGCAGCCTTGGGACATCTGGACTCTCTATCGGCGAACCGGAGGTAATTTACCTAAAGACCCTGATAATGCCTCCTATACCGAAACTACCTACGGCATTTACCATCGGTATATTTATCCGACATCAGAACAAGACTTCAATACTTCAAACTGGAAAACCGCTATGGGCGGGCAGGATAAATATGAAACCAAGACCTGGTTAGAAAAATAAGATTTTCGTTTCACCAAGTTAAGTTCTTGTTCGGGCTGATGATGACCTCATCAGCCCTATTTTTTTATTATAAAATCATAACGTGGTATTGCGATTGAAATCAGAGCTATGATCCTCTTTTAAGTTAATTCTAGCCAGCTATGATCCTACTGGATACTGGCCAAAGGGTTGTTCATAAAATCTTTTACCGGTTGCTTTGTACAGGGCGTTGGCTAAGGCGGCAAATACCGGAGGAAATGGTGGCTCACCCATGCCGGTAGGATCATGATCATTCTCCACAAAATGCACCTCGATATTTTTCGGTGCCTCGCTGTGGCGAATCAGACGGTACTGATCAAAATTTTGTTGAACGAGCTCTCCTTCTTTGATCGTCAGCTGACCGTATAAAGCACACCCTATCCCATCTACAATCGAGCCTTCAGTCATGTTTTTAGCCGAGTCCGGGTGAATGACCAGACCACAATCGACAGCACTGCACACGTTGGTGACTACCGTTTTCCCGTTTTGAAGCTCCAGATCCAAAACATGAGCCACGTAAGTGTTATGACAATAA
>JAYRWN010000292.1:0-2920 GCA_041917975.1 Saprospiraceae bacterium
CCTTAGCCCTTATCCCATGATAACTTAGGCGCAAATACTCATCACATAAGGCATTAATATCGGTCAGCTCTTTGTGCCCGGTATTGCTGCGCGAATGTTGTAACATATTTTTTACTATTGCATCAGCCCGCCGCCCGTGTAACGCTATTTTTTCCTGATTTTGTTTGATGTCCTGGGCCAGGTTTTTCACCTCATCCAACTGTTCTTTCTGAGCAGCTTCCAGTAACTCATCGGTTAACTCAGCATTCACTTCCGAAAAATTATTTACAAAATTTAACGGATTTTGAATTTCATGGGCAATACCCGCAGTAAGTTCACCCAGGGAGGCCATTTTTTCTTTATAAATTAGTTGAGCCTGAGCAGCTTGCAACTGACGATAAGCCTCGGTAGTCTTCCGGTTAGCTTTTTTATTCTGTTCATTACTGCGGTATAAAATAATTCCAATAACCAATAAACTCACTACAATAATTATCGCAAAGGTGTTGACTTGCAAATTTTTTAATCGCCGTTTCTCCGCAGCAATTTCTTGCTGCCTCCATTGTTCATCAAAATCGATATTTTGAAATTGTTGAACCTGTTTGGCTAGATTAACGGAGTCAGCGAGAGTAATCATCAATTGCTGATATTTCACCAAGCTGTCTACTAGATAGTGTTCGCGATAATAACTGACTAAAGCCTGATACATGCGTTGAGTCAGATCGGGAGCATTTAGCTCTTCCGCCACTACCAATGCACTATTTAACAGAGCCAGGGTACTATCGGCGTTTGGTCGTATTTTGGGATTAACCATCAACAAATAACTGGCTATGACACCCCGGTAATAACCTTGGTCAAGACTTGCGGCAATGGCCTGATTCAAATGTTCTTTGGCTTTATTCAAACTGTCCAGCGCCAGATAAATCCTCCCCAAATTATAATGGATGCTCCCTAGATAACGCCATGATTTACTTTTAACGGCTTGGTTTAAAGCGCTCTGCTCCGCCAACAGCGCAGAATCCTTCTGTCCCTCCGCCAGATATAAGCGGGCTAAATTAAAGTTGGCAATGCTGGCTAAACTAAGGCTCCTGGTGCTATCCGCCAGTTGCAAAGCCATGCGGGAATGGTACCACGATTTGGCAAAATTTGCTGCATTAAAATATAATATGCCCAAATACTGATGCAGATGGGATAATATATTCAGTCTTTGGGTTTCGGCATTTAATCTGCGATCGGTAAAATCATCTGGCGCTGGATATTTAGCGGGATCAAGCTGTTCGTTATAACCCTTATTGTGGCCGATATTTATCGCGTCAAGTGCTGATCGCAATGCCCGCGAATAATTTCCTTTATTCATCCAGGAATATCCAAGTATGCCCAGTGAAAACATTTCATCTAACCTAAACCCCAATTTCCGGGCTAATTCCAAACTCTGATTAGAAAAATAAATTGCACTATCCGGATTTAATTCGGCCCATAAAAAACATAACCTTTCGGCGTACACCATCTTCATGGTGTCATTTTTTTCACTTGACCATAGCTGAGCTAAGGAATCTATTTCCAACTTGTTCCCCCATGTGGGGAATCCAAGAAGCAGGCAGTTTATACTCCACCATAACCGCCACGGAAGGATAAAAATTGGTTTCAAGGGTTTATTTTACTATTACAAGTTATTACAAATTTGTCATAACACGATTATTATTAATTATATCAGGACGACCGTATTGACGGCAGAATTATACGGAATTCGGTTTGGTTATCTGTAATAGAATCAACCTCTAACCTGCCGCCATGTCCTTGGGTCACTATTTCATAAGCTAAGCTTAATCCCAGTCCTGTCCCCTCCCCGGTGGGCTTGGTGGTAAAAAAAGGCTGGAAGATTTTAGTTTTTAAATCTTCCGGAATTCCCCCACCGTTATTTTCCACCCTGATGATGACCTCCTTTGGCGTGCGCTGGGTGCGGATGATCGCTTGCGGTTCGTAGCCCGCTTTATTAAGTTTCGCTTTTTGGTTCACCGCATATAATGCATTATTCAATAAGTTTAATAAAACCCTCCCTATATCTTGAGTATTTATATTTATCAGGCCTACCGCAGGATCCAACTCCGCACGGTATTTGGCATAAAAACTGGTATCCTTAGCCCTTAGCCCATGATAACTTAAACGTAAATACTCCTCACATAAGGCATTAATATCCGTGGGTTCTTTAGCGCCGGTATTGCTACGCGAATGTTGTAACATATTTTTGACTATCGCATCGGCCCGCCGCCCATGTAACGCTATTTTTTCCTGATTTTGTTTGATGTCCTGGGCCAGGGTTTTTACCTCATCCATCTTTTCCTTCTGCGCGGCTTCCAGTAACTCATCGGTTAATTCAGTGTTCACCTCCGCAAAATTATTTACAAAATTTAACGGGTTTTGAATTTCATGGGCAATACCCGCAGTAAGCTCGCCCAAGCTGGCCATTTTTTCCGCTTGTATCAGTTGGGTCTGGGTATTTTTTAGTGCAGTGAGCGTTTGTTCTAATTCTCCTTTTTGTTGAGAAAGAAACTGATTAGCCTGCCGCAAATCCTCCGTGCGGATCTTTATTTTTTCTTCCAATTGTTTATTTTTCCATACAGCGCTCCTTACTCTCCAGCGAATAAAACCTATCAACCCGATGATTAACCCACCAAGGGTTATAAATTTAAACCACCAGGTTTCATAATCCTTGGCCTGACCTTAAAAGAAAATTGATCTTCCTGCTCATGTTGGATGCCATCCGGATTAATAGCTACGACTCTAAAAGTATAATGGCCATGCGGCAAATTGGTATAATTGGCTTGGCGCACCTGAGAACTTTCACTCCAATCCTTATCATATCCTTCAAGCTTATATTTAAAGCGGATTTTATGTGGAGCGACATAATTCAGTGCGGTGAACTTGAAATTATAACGGTTATTTC
>JAYRWN010000293.1:0-4099 GCA_041917975.1 Saprospiraceae bacterium
CTTTATTTCCTTTAAGGCTTCTGTTCCATATTCACTCAGCTGGTTTGCTTTCTCCTTAACGGCTTCGTCTAAGGCAGTTAATGTTGGAAATAGGTCTTGATATAAACCATGAGCCTGCGCCCACGAGGCATCAAACCATTTTTGAGGCGAAAGCGTTAGCTGAGAAAAAGCTGCTATACCCATTTTCCTTTCTACAGCTGGTCCAATAACAAAAGGACCAATACCAATAGCCAATTCACTCAATTTAATCGCGGCGGTTTCCAGAGCTAAACCATAATCCGCCACGGCGGCTAACCCTAATCCACCACCTACCGCTTTACCTTGTACCCTGGCAATGAAAATTTGCGGGCTTAACCTGATGGCATTAATGACACCGGCAAAACCATTAAAAAAATCATGGCCTTCTTGGTCATTAGAAATGGATAACAACTCATCAAAATTAGCCCCGGCACAAAACGTTTTATCTCCACCGGAGCGGAGGACAACAATTTTGATGTTAGGCCTTCGCGCAATGTCCACTAATTTAAGGCGTAGTTCAGCAAGGACATTGGAGGGCATATCGTTATGTACACCATGACCAAAAGTCAAGGTACAAACCGATCCCTGATATTCCTCTAGCACCATTTACTTTTCATTGATACCACCTCGTGCCTGACACATAAAACCTGAATTTAACTGCGATAATTATAAGCAAATTTAACAAGTTGAGCTACATATCTTCAGGAATTCTGAATCGGTTCAAAAATTTATTCCATCAGTATACCCCAAGAATAATTATTTGGTTTTGGAGGTCATGAGTTTTTGTGTTAAAAAGGCGGCTGTAGCTTTATTTACTTTCAAGCTATTACTGTGTTTTAAAAAATGATGTGTGTCATCTACAATAACCATGGTTTTGGTCTCCACGCCCTGTTTATTTAAACGTTGAACCAGGTCAGTACTTTGACTAAAACGCACGTTACGGTCATCATCAGCATGAATAATTAAAACCGGTGAGGTCCAGGATGAAATATCTGCCACTGGTGATGAAAACCAGGCCGTTTCCATGGCCTGTAATGCATCTGGTGCCCTTTCATATTTATCTGGCCAAAGGATATTTCTGGTTCGTTCAATGGTCCGGTCATGCACGCCATGAATATCTACGCCGACAGCAAATAACTTCGAATCCCTGGCCAGGGCCATCGCGGTCAGATAACCACCATATGATCCCCCATAAACGCCGATTCTTTCCGGATCGATTGAGCTTTGACGAGCGAGCCACTCCCCCGCTGCTTTGATGTCTTGGTATTCAGAAGCGCCGGACACTCCCCCTCCGGCGGCCTGGTGAAAATCATAACCATAGCCTATTCCCAAACGGTAATTTACCGAAAATACCACAAACCCTTGATTGGCCAGGTATTGGTTGAGGGCATAAGCATTGGCGTAATAATCCGAATAATGCCAGCCCAACAACATTTGCCGGGGCGGCCCGCCATGGATATAAATTACGCCCGGTTTTTTATTTTCGCCGCCGGTTTTTTCAAACCATTGGCCATGGATAATTGTACCATCCGGGGCTTTAAATTTAACCTGCCGGGGTGTCACTAATGCTGCAGTCGGAAAATAGAGCGGTATTAATTCTACCCCCAAGATTCTGCGGTTGGCTCCATTCAAAGACATGATCGTGGGCAAAGGCGGACGTTGAGGAGTAGCGCTGATGCAGGCTACAGTAACACCATCGGCCATTAGGACCGGTGACCACTCTAATCCGGTACCGGGGGTGATAACCTCAGTAGCGGAGCCATCCGCTTTAATAACCATAATATGCCTACGGTCTATGTCCACGGACTCGGGTCCGGTATTTACAGCAGCTACAACATATTTTTTATCAGGGCTCAGTCGGATATGTTCACACATGTAAGAGCCGGGAGTTAGGTTTTTTGGTGGTTCTCCATCCGGAGTCATCGAATAGAGGTGGGGCCAACCATCATGATAAGATAAAAAGGTGATCCGCCCATCAGCCCAGTGTAAGTTGGTACCGCCATGGGTGGTGGGAATGGATCCGGCCAGGGTCTGCGGCGCTGACCATAATCTTTTGGAGGTGTCTGAGGCAGTGGTCCAAGTTCTTATCTCCCAGGCTCGATGTCTGCGTACTAATAAAGAATCAGGTGCACCTCCACTCCCGGGTGTACGGATAAAAACCAGGTGTCGTCCATCGGGTGACCACCGCGGGCTAATGTCATGAGAAAATTGAGGATCCACCCAGCTTAATGGTTGTGTTTGCTTATGAAATACCCCGATGAACGTATGGTCCCCGCGATAACAGGTGAAGGCCAGGAATGAGCCATCCGGGGACCATACCGGTGATCCCAGGGATCCGCGTGGATTAAACCATTGTTTAAGTGGTTCGGTACCATCCATCGACCCAATCCAGATCTGGTCCTTTTTAACTAAGGCAATTTTTCGACTATCCGGAGCTATGGCCAAATCAGTAGCCAAACCTAGATTAACAGCTTCACCACCTTGAGTAGGTACCGCCCAGGCTTCTACTTTTGGTACTAATGGAAGGTGAGCGGGATTAACCGGTGAGGATAGATCCCAATTGGACCCAAAATCACCTCCGCGGATATAAACAATCCAGCGCCCATCTGGTGATATTTGCAGGGAGGATATTTCCTGACCGTCATCTTCCTGGTATTGTGTAATCTTTTTTACCTTAAACTCGGGTCCTGCGGCCACAAAAACATTCCTAATCCCTTGTTCATTCATAACCCAAGCGATGGTATTCGCAGCGGTGGCCGCCACCAATTCATAAGGAAATGGGTAGGCTTTAACGGCTTCCAACTGAAATTTTTCCTGGGAAGTCCCGGCATAAACTGCTAAAAGGCAGATAAACAACATCATCCGGCGCTTCATATCATACGATTTTCAGGGTAAGGTATTGAGAAAATCAGTTTTGGTATAATAATGATCATGATTCCAATTAATCAGATCCTCATAAAAAACCTCCGTACCTGAGTCTGAAATTTTCAGACTGGTTATGCTAACGGTTTTCACCACCTCTTTGCGATTCATCACAAACCCATTATGATCATCCCCTGAGCTGCCAAATCGATGAAAATGAATAATGTCTTCCTGGAGCAACGGCTTCCCGGATTGATTGAGACACCATTGGTCGAACAAGGCTTGGCGCCAACGCCTTATTTCAGGGCTATATAAGGTACTGGAGGACCACATCTGTGGGTGTTGTAGAGATAAATGTTTAAGATATTTGGTGGCTCGATCATCCCAACGGAATTCAAAAAACCCACTCACATCCATTAATAACAAGGTAAAAGGTTCTATTCCGGTGAAATCAAACTGATGTACAAAGTCTAAGGCATGCTGGTAATCGAAATAATGGAGGGCCATCAGACCCCGGCTAAGCCGATAGTGAGATTTTTTATGGTGACTCTCAAAAGAACCATTAAGCAGGCACAGGGTCCGCTGCGGTCCAGCTGCAATCCAGGTTCCACCGGCCAAAGTGTCCCGGGGATAAACTAAAGTTAAGCCGTTATGTTCGACCACCGATAGCTTTGAAGGCGAACGGTGCGGACTTTCGTCACGATTGGAGGTGATAAAAAAAGTTTCCTTATCCTGGGGCACAAAGGTTACGGTACACATCTACAAATCACCTAATTGTGGTCTGATAATTAACTCTTCTACATCCGCAGAAGGAGAAAGTTGGAGAATGGCCAACACCAGTTTTCCAATATCCGCAGTAGCTATCAACCGATCTTCGGGCAAATCAACACCCTGCCATGAATCGGACCACGTAGCCCCTGGTAATATGGCCGTGACCTTAATACCGGTAGCTTTTAGTTCTTCACGCAAGACCCGGGAAAACCCCAACAAAGCAAATTTTGAAATAGAATATGAACCGCCGTTGGGATAAGCCATAAAACTGGCAATCGAGCACAAATTAAAGATGTGGCCCTGCTTTTGAGGCAACATGAGTGGAAGCAAAGAACGCGTAACGTGGTATGCCGAATAAACATTTGCCGCCATCATATTTTCCAGAGCGCCGTCCTCTTCTGTAGTGACTTGACCTGGTCTGAAGGCTCCGGCATTATTAACCAAAACA
>JAYRWN010000294.1:0-3860 GCA_041917975.1 Saprospiraceae bacterium
AGGTTATTGATGCCACCGAAGAGCTGCCAATGCAGGATTTTCCCTGGTTTAAAGGTATACCCCCAGCGTGTATTCAACACGTCTTCCCCCGGATAAGAAATGGTGTTAGCGTCGTTGACCCATTGCTTGTCACTGTGGCGGTACTGGGCAAATATCTCCAAACCGGAAGGAAAAACCCAGGTAGAGGTAAGATTGAACACCCAGGTGGGGATTCCCGGCAGAAAATTACCGGAAAAATCACGCCCATTGTCGTTAAATTCCTCAAAGCGGTTCGTGGACGTAGAAATGGCTGCCGCAAGTTGACCCTGACGTCGGTCGCTTTTCGGGATTAATTCATAACTGATTTTAGCCTCCAGCCCGCGATGACGGGTTTCGCCGGCATTAATACCGGTAAAGATGTCCTCTGTAAGGCGTTTAGTAACCAGTAGATTTTGCAACCACAAGTGGTAATAGACCACTTCTCCTTCCCAGCGCTTCTTCTGCAGGCGAAGACCAGCTTCAGCGCTCCATCCGGACTCCGGAAGCAAATCAGGGTTTATGGTCCCCGAAGGCAACAATGCTTCCTCTACCGTAGGTGGCGAAAAGCCATGGGCTAAGGCTCCAAAAAATTGCCATTGGTCACCAGGCGCATAATTAAATCCCAGCCGGGGCGACCATCTTGGGCTATACGAGTAACTACCACTCACATCCTTTGCATCTTGAAAACGATCTTTAACTTTATAGGCCAGGGTATTCATATTGAGTGCAACATCCAGTTTTAAACTCCCGTCAATGGTTTGTTCTATCGATAAGAAGGTGTTTAAAAACCGACGATTTTCTAAATTTCGATTAAGTAAAGGGCCTTGCACTCCGGATTGGGTTTGAAAAATATCCCAGTCGTATCGTTCGGTGTAAAATTCCCAGCCCAGTAAAATGCGCCGAGTATTGAGGTCTACTGTCCACCGGTGGCGCAAACCGGCGGATACGGATTTATCAGCTAATATATTAAAAGGTCGGGACTCATATTGATCGAACCCGTTGGTAAACAGGGTAAGAGATTGATAGAGGCGATGGCTTATTACAAATTGCCAATTTAAACCCGCGTTCCATTTGGTGACTTGTTCAAAACCCTTAACCGCCAACCAATTGGCCGCCGCCGCCGCAGGGTTAGTAACCAGGGTATTACTGTCCAGCGAACTGGGGATGTGAGCATGTAATTTGGTCATGTGAATTAAACCACGCCAAACGGATTTTTTACCGGCTACTTTGTGCGTAAATAGAAGATTTTGGCGGTCATAGCGACTATTTTGCCTAAACCCATCCTGGTGCATCTGACCTATTTGTAACTGACTGAAAGACCGGTCATTATTATAATTTAAAGCCAGCGTATTATGGATAGTCCCGAAAGATCCTCCTTCAGTAAAGACCTCTCCTCCAAAACCGGGCTCAGCAGATTGGCGGGTATAGAGGTTGATCACACCCCCCATGGAAGCGCCATATAGTGCTGATTCCGGACCTTTGAGGATTTCTACACGGCCCAGCATAGCTAAATCGACATCTTCCAGGGTGGTAGCTCCCTCGCCGGTGGTCACCGGAATATCATCCAGAAAAGCGCGAATACGGTTGGTGCTAAAAGGCGACCGGGAGCCAATACCCCGGATAACCAGGCGATTGGTGTTTAAGGCACCTTGATGCATCACCACGCCATTCACTTGATTTAAAGCCTGATTCAGATAAGTGGAGGTCCCTAAAAGAAGGGATCGTCCCGGCAGGACAGCCACACTACCACTGGCTTTGCGCCAACTGGTGACATGGCCATATGCTCCGACGGTGACTTCAGGAAGATCAACGGTATTCGGTTCGAGAAGGAAATACAACGTAGCCTCCGCCAATGGCTGCGCCTGGTAAATAGTGACATAGCCCGGCAGGTAGATTGAGATCAAGCCTGGGGACGATAGAGAAAAGCGACCATTGCCATCGGATTCGGTCACATAAACCGAATCCAGGTAGACGCGAGCCCCTTTTAAAGGTGTCCGACTATCGCGATCCGCGACCAGGCCCTCTATCTGGGCATACCCTACAACCACCAAACCAATTATAAAAATCACTAGCCATAAACACCTTTGATGCATGTTACCCATGGAAAATCAGAATTTATCTAATGGCCCAAAAGATA
Organism: Saprospiraceae bacterium; assembly: GCA_041917975.1. GTDB lineage: Bacteria > Bacteroidota > Bacteroidia > Chitinophagales > Saprospiraceae > JAYRWN01. Next base: position 2,156 of record JAYRWN010000294.1, read on the forward strand.
AACTAAAATGATCTATATCAACTTGGTCAAATCAATAAAAACCTATAATCTTGTTTTTATTTTATTTAGACTAATTCTAAATTATGGTCAATAAATTCCATCTCGCCACGGTAATGTGCTTAATTATCAACACTTTAAGCGCTCAAATCACTGATGTTAAAGCTCGCGTTACCGCCACTGATAAAGTGACACCGGTTATTTTTGCTTTAGTAAAAAATCTGGAAGCTGACGAATACACTTTAACCAATGAAAAAGGTGAACTGGATCTCAATGAGTTTTCATGTCAGATCTGCAGCCTGGAAATATCCAGCCTGGGGTACGAAACTAAAGTGATCGTGCTGGACCGTTCAGTATCGTCAACACCCTGGTTGATCGTCCTCGAAGAAAATGTACTCAATTTAGGCGCAGTAGTCATCGAAGGTCGCTCATTAACCCGAGGACATATGGATGCCTGGAAGATCCCGGGCTCAAGCCATTTTATTTCTTCAGAACAGTTGCGTGCTCAAAATTACACTGATCCGGGGAGGTTACTCCAGTCGATTCCCGGAGTAAATGTACAGGAAGAAGATGGCTATGGCTTAAGACCCAACATAGGCTTGCGAGGCAGTGGGAGTGACCGCTCATCAAAAATTACCCTTATGGAAGACGGGATCCTCATTGCTCCTGCCCCTTATGCCGAACCTGCAGCTTATTATTTTCCTTTTTTTGGCCGCATGCAGGGTTTGGAAATATTGAAAGGGAGCAGTCAAATCAAATACGGACCATTTACGACGGCTGGCGCACTAAATCTTCTTTCCACGGCTATTCCACAGAAATTTGCAGGTAAAATTAGCCTGCGGGGAAGCAGCTTTGGTGGGCGTGAAGTGCATGCCTATGCTGGAACCAAAACAGGTATTTTTTCGGTATTGGCGGAGACTTTCCAGATGGCTTCGGATGGCTTTAAAGACTTGGACCAGGGCGGGCCAGCAGGTTTCAACCTACAGGATTATATGATCAAGGCCAGACTGGAAACTCCTGATAAAACCAAACGAGGTTACCAGCTACTGGAATTCAAATGGCAACAATCCCGTGAACTGGCTCACGAAACTTATTTGGGCCTAACCGAGTCTGACTTCTCCAGCACACCCTATCGGCGCTACCTGGGTTCTGAAAAAGATAATATTCAGACCAGTCACCGGACCTGGTCCGCCACTCATTTTGTGCGATTGGCGCCCTGGATGGAACTAACCACTATCGCGTATCGCAACGACTTTAGCCGCAATTGGTACAAACTGGATGCGGTAACCGCCGATGCCAAAAAGGTATCCATAGGGACCGGGCTGCAGCTTGATGATCCCGAAAACCCTTTTTATTTGGCTATCACCGGTCAATCTCCTGACGACCACACCTTGTGGATAAAAGCGAATAATCGCAAATATATCTCTCAGGGCGTACAAACCACACTTAGCCTGGATCTTGGAAAAAAACTTGAACATAAACACCATCTGGATATAGGCATGCGCTATCATCAGGATGAGGCCGACCGTTTCCAATGGACCGATGGCTATACGGCTACCACACAGAATTTAGTCCTTGAACTCCGTGGTCAGCCGGGTTCGGAAAGTAACCGGATTAACCAAGCGGCGGCATGGTCAGGTTTTGTCCAACAAATTTGGGAACAAGGCCGATGGACTTTTACCCCGGGTGTGCGTTATGAAAATATTCA
>JAYRWN010000295.1:0-2726 GCA_041917975.1 Saprospiraceae bacterium
TCAAACCGCTCTTCAGGCACCCGTTTCTCTCCGATGCCATAATAGAAGAAATTGTAACGAAACCAGCCATTATCCCCATTAATGTAATAGCGGCCATTATCCAGAAAAAGATTAAAAGGTATAAAAAATAGAATTTGTTTATTCTGGGTGTAGGTAATCCCGGCAGATAATTGAGACGGCTTTGATCCCAGAGCATCCCGGGAAAAAGAAAAAGCTGAAGTCATCGCTACGCCCCCACCCCAACCGGTTTCCGGAAATCGAAAAACAACCGGCACCGGAAATATAGCGACATCGCGCAGCAGTTTGGTGCGGGTGGCTGATGAGGTATCTTCTTGAGCTAAACCCAGTTGAAACGTCAATAAACAAACTAGGCATAAATTAAACTTTATGCTTGGTAGATGCAGTTTTTTCATTAAAGCAAAAAACAAGCTAGCCGCACTTATGTTTATCGACATTTGAAAACCCAGACCAAATTAAATTCTGATCTGATTTTACCGTTTAGTCTTCATCGCTTTAAAGACTTGTACTTTAACATCATTCATAAACCTGGCGTAGGCTTCCGTTTCGCACCCATAAATGGCGATCCGGCCTTCAGCATCGCTATGAACCCCCCAGCCATAACGTTTGGTAAGCGGCGAAGCCCGAAAACAGGGCTGCCCTTTGGAAAAAAAATCTTCCCGGGCTTCCGGACATTCGGCAGGAGTGAGGTCCTTGCGTTCAGCAAATACCTGAAACAATACATCATCTGACGTGTACTTATACGGGTTGTTTTTAAGCAGCTCGTATTGAATGCTGGCTACCGAACGTTGGTCACCTTTATCCACAGGTATTTCCCCTTGTATCGCCGGACAATCGTCAGCAATGGCTATAAACGCGTTTTGATAATTGGTGGTGTGTACTTTCATCAGTATCAATTTTTTCAACAAATAAATTTCAATCGTGTGACAACCTTATGTCAGTGCCAACATGTTTTTTTCGTTCTTGTTCGATATATTCTTCGAGAGTGATCCGGTGAGGTGGAAAATGTTCGGCGGTTTGCTGTAGTTGCCTGATGCGATCCAACCGGAACAAACGAAACTCATGACGCAGACGACAATAAGCGATCAGCATCCAATTATCCAGCGGATTAATGTAGATGGCAAACGGCTCTACTTTACGACGCGTGATCTCCTTTTTGCTTTCCGACTGATACTCTATATCCAGTACACGATAATCCGTAAGGGCCTGTTGCACTTCCATCAGGCGGCGGCTGGGGGTATGGTTTTTTAGCTGAGGTTTGACCACCAGGTGTCGCGAGAGCATTTCGGTTTTTTCTTTGGTTGTATTCTTGAGGACGGCTCTGATCTTTTCCATGGCGCCGGCATATGCATTAATCAAGGAACCGTCTTTATTCTTTAATACCAATTGTTCCACCGTGATTAAAGCTAAAGCCTCATTTTCTGTAAACATAACCGGAGGCAACCGATAGCCATCCATGATCGCATAACCACCTCCATCCGCAGTATAAACGGGTACCCCGGAATGTTCCAAGGCACGGATATCGCGGTAAATGGTGCGCAGACTCACCCCAAACCGTTCGGCCAGGGCCTGAGCAGAAATAGTTTGCCTGGCTTGCAATAGGGTCAATAGAGCCGTCAGCCGGGATAAACGTTTCAGATCGTGTTTAGTCATAGATGATAAGATGCGGGAGCCATTGCAAAGGTATTAGGAATCACCGATTATCGCGTAGAGCAGTGAGATAGAATTTATTAACCTTGCTCGCCATGCAGGAATTATCATGATTTAATAGAATTCTGGCAACCCTTAAGTATATTTATAGCGAGTTGCCAAGAAAAATAAGACGATGCAAGAATTATTACAATTTTTTGATCAATTAAGCAATCTACAAAAATTACTGTGGGTATTCATTTGTATGGGTTTCGGATTGCTTCTGGAAATAGCGTTCCCCTTGTTTAAATTTAATTACCACAAATGGCGTCATGCCGGCGTAAACCTGGTATTCTTGTCCACAACCTTACTCATCAATGGCCTCTTCGGTGTATTGACCGTTGGTATTTTCTCCTGGACCGCAAGTCAGGGAATTGGCCTGCTTCGCCTGATAGATTTACCAGTCGTGGTCGAATTATTATTCGGTGTGATGTTTTTAGATTTCCTGGCTCAATATGTGGTGCATTATTTTTTGCATAAAATAAAATGGATGTGGAAACTGCATATGGTTCACCACAGCGATACGCATGTGGATGTCACTACCGGTACGCGGCACCACCCGCTGGATTTTGTAACCCGGGAGACCTTCGCTTTACTGGCTATCTTCGTCGGTGGCATGCCTTTTTCGTATTACATGGTGTATCGTATACTCAGCGTCTTTTTTACCTATTTTACCCACGCTAATATCGTCTTGCCGCGTTGGCTGGATCAAGCCATCAGCCTGGTGTTTATCTCTCCGAATATGCACAAATTTCATCATCATCATGTCCGCCCCTGGACTGATACCAATTTCGGCAACATGTTTTCCCTGTGGGATCGGATGTTTGGTACTCTGGTCTACGATGACCCCAAAAAAATTACTTATGGCCTGGATGTTTTAGTGGGAAAACCGGATGAAAGTGTGAGCTACCAAATGAAGGTTCCTTTTGACAAAAGTATTAAAACGGATTATTGAATTTTGAATTTTAACTGCTTAAGGGATATCAATATCTAACCGGTCATAATTCCTAAGCCGAACA
>JAYRWN010000296.1:0-6398 GCA_041917975.1 Saprospiraceae bacterium
ACAAACTTTTGGCCATCCTCCGTACCGGCGATGGAGGCATTCATTTCGGTAAGAAAAGGACCTGGGCAGATGGCGTTGACCTGGATATTAAAGGGTGCGAGCTCCAGGGCCAGGGTTTTGGTTAGTTGAACCACGGCGCCTTTGCTGGAGGCATAGGGCGTGCGGTTGGCGAGGCCCACCAGGCCCAATGTGCTCCCAAGGTTAATGATTTTACCGCTTCGTTGTTGTTTCATCACCGGGGTAGCCGCCCGACAACACAGCCAGGTGCCCTGCACATTGGTGGTCATTACCTGATTAAATTGTTCCAGTGAAAGTTCTTCGATAGGTCCACGGATGTTAATTCCGGCGCTATTGACCAGCACATCCAGCCGTGCAAATCGATCCAGACAGGCTTGCACCATAGCTTCAGTTTGCCGTTGGTCGGTAACGTCGGCCACAAAAGCGTGAGCCTGGATGCCGTAATCCCTGGCCAGTTCCCCGGCGGCGGTTTGCCCTTCTTCACGGTTACGGCTCACCAACATCAGCCGGCATCCGGCAGAGGCCATGGCTGCAGCCATGGCAAAACCCAGCCCTTTGGATCCACCGGTGATGATGGCCACTTGCCCATGTAAATCGAATACGGCCAGGCCGGGTAATTTTTTATTGGTCATTTCTTATGAATATCAATGAGGCGCACCTAAGTTAAGAGGATTGAGTTAATCACTTAAAAAAAATTAATGTTTTTCTAAAAGGTCCGTGCCTGCCAAAAGTGCACCTGCTAACGGATTCAGAGTAAATTTTATTGAATTATAAATTTTAAGGTTTGTCTTGTGCCACGAGCGGAAATCATCATCCAGCGCGGCCCGGCAGGATGATATAATCGCTGACTGGATAAAAAATCATTAAAATCCTGCTGGAAGCGTCCGGGCGCCGAATGGACCTGGGCCATGGTTTGACCAAACGTATTGTAAACAGTCCAGGAAATGGGCTCATAGACCAGCAGCGGATCGAGACGAACACTGCGGGGATTGATGGTAGGAAATACCTGTACAGCCGGGGTCTTTATTTCGTTAACAGGCACACTTACGTTCCGGCAAGATAATTCCTGGCAGAAAAAGTCGATCAGGGCATCATAGAGTGCGTTACCATCATTAGTAAAGATGGCCACATGGCGGTGATTTTTTGCTTTGGAAACGGATTCGAGGAATTTGGTATGCTGAGGATGGTGGATCACATCTTGATCAGTTTGTGGGGTAAGAAATACATTGTCGTTAGCATAAAACATGGGAGGATCAGTAGCATCAATATATTTAGGCAGGTCTAATTTGGCCCGCAATTCTTTTATTGCCGGATCATCGTATTGAGCCCGATCGGTGATTTTGTACAAAACAAAATCGTCCTTAAATGCATAGGTATCCCACCAGTTTTCACTGAGGCCTACGATGTCCGCCCATTGGGCAAAGTCCAAAGTCGATTGCGAGACGATGTGCGCTCCAGCCCGGATGCGCGTATCCTGGCGCAATAAAGGATCCGTGGCATTAGGATTACCGCGCTGTGGATTATGCAATAACCATTGAGTAATACCACCCCCGGCAGAGGTTCCGTAAACCCCGATGCGGGCCGTATCCACAGCAAACATCTCCTGATTGGCTTTTATATAGCGGATAAGACGTTCACATTCCTGCAAAACGGTATCTACACGGGTATTTAAGGCCAGGCGGTAGTTGGCAGAAATAAACGAAATGCCTTGCTGGCGTAATAAATCCATATTAACCAGTTGCCTTCCCGTTAACAATTTGTCGCCAGACTGATAACCGCCACCATGAAAATAAATAACCACCGGGTTTTTACCTGGTGCGGTGGTTTTAAAAAAGTCAAAGACCTGCAGCGGGGCGGGACCATATTTGACATTAGTCATGGTAGGTGTGGCATCAATTTGGGCCCACGAAGACAGGGTCAATAAAACCAGTAAAGACGTTAGAATAAAATTCGGTCGAAGCATGGTGACAATTTTATATTAAAAAACCAAACACATATTCTATGCTTAGATGTCATAATTCATTTAAGATGATTCATCACACTAAAGTTTAACTAAATGCAGGGATTTATGGGCAAATTTCAAGCAGTTTAATACATTTTTTTCTTCAATGGCATGTTGGTCATCCGACGTTAAGTCGGCCACATAGGTCAACGGTTGTTTATTTTTTTGTACCAAATCCAGAGTTGTTTGCAGCGCTGTGGTATTTTTCTCTCCAAAGGTGGCCCAATACGTGTCCTTATGACAGGGTATTTTTAAAGGATCACGGGTGATCATCTCCAGGTTAAAGCGGATAGCCGGATTATGTTGGCGACAGATGGTTACCATTTTTTGAAGCGGGCATAAACCTTGGCCGAGCACCACCTCCGACAATAAAAAACCATCCGGATATTGGTCTACGCCCATGTCTTTGACATGGGTGGTAAAGGCATAAGGCGCCAGGGTTTCTACAACCTGCGGCGGATCTTCCAGTAAGGCCAGATTATTGCCAAAATCCAAAGTCACTCCCAGCAAAGGGTGATCAAATTTTTTAATCAATTCAACCAGCTCGCCCGCCAACCAGTCTTTATGGTTTTCAATAGCCAGTTTCATGTTAAACTTTTGTACGACGGGCATGGCCAAACGGATCGCGTTTAGCGACTGTTCTTTAAATGCGTTGAATTCATCCAGAGATTTGAAATTTTCGTAGCGGCGGCCGCTGAGGCAAACGGTGCGCACCACGTCACAGCCCGCTTCCCTGGCGTGCAAAATATTTTTGGCAAAATGGTCAAGGTCACCTTCCTGTTTAGGCAGGGCAATGGAAGCTTCAAAGAATAGCTTATGCTGTTCCGTATATGCACGGATCGCATGGGCCATAGCTATAGTCCAGTCGTTCACTACCGCTTGTACTCCTCCTGCACCTATCTTATGAGCGTGTGTAAGCAGTTGCATCGCATCGGTCATCGGTGGATAGGCAGCACTGGCTTGGCGGGCTTGCCAGCGAAAGGCATACGAATGGACGACAATACCCATGGAGGTTTGCAGCTTTTTATTTAACCAGGGCAGGAGGGGAGCCAGGGCGGATAAAACTGCACTTTGACGGATAAACTGACGGCGCTGCATAAAACAGATTTTGAGGTAAGTTAATTTATCTGGGTGGTATCGGATTTGGCGATATATTCATCGAGTTCCGGGGCAGTCCAGGGCGTAACCCGACCCTGCGTCATCACTCTGGTTATGCCCACAAGTCGCCGGGTAACCGGAGGGGATTGGTTGCCCCATTCGTTGCGAATGTAGGTGAGAATATCGGCGATGACATCGTCCCCTAAGGTAGAGTGTGAAGGCATGACCGGCAGTATTTCGGGCGTATCATAGATTTTTTGACCTACCTTAATAGGTCCTTCCAAGCCATGTAAAACTAACAAGGCCAGCCTTTTGGGATTGCCTACCACCCATTCGGATTGGCGCAGGGTAGGGGCAAACCTGGCGAGTCCGCTTCCGTCATTCCCATGGCATCCGCCACAGGAGTTGACGTAGTGTTTACGCCCTCTGGACCAGGATTGACGTTCAGCATCACTGAGGCTAAAATGTCCTGAACCTGTGGTACTCTGCTCTGGTTTGTAGCCTGGCCAAAATAATTTGCTTTTGATGTGGAGCAATTTCACCAACAGGGACGAGGTGGTGTCTAAATGTCGATACAAAGCAGGCGCACGCGATAAGCCTACCGGGTGAGTTAATTCTGCCGTAGCCATGCCGTTTACCAAGGCGTTTATTTGCCAATCCGGTTTGGTGGTGGTAAGCAAATTTAAAAGTGACAACACATCGCCCGGGTCACTCTTTTTTAAGACACTGTGACCAAACATTTCGAGGCTGATTTCTTTGCCGGAAGAATAGGTATTCCAGGCCTTTTCAGCCAGTAGTCTTGTTAAAACCTGGTATTCATGGTTTTGCAGGCTGCTCATCAGGGCATCACGGATGAGGGGTTCTTCAGCATAGGCAAGGAAAAGTTGCCGGGCAAGTGTAATTTTTTGCTGAGAAGGCAAGGTATGCAGACTTAGTGCCATTTGTAAAATATAAGCAATCGGAGCGTCGGAAAAGGTCTGAGTTAGTTTTATAGCCAGGTTTTGCGAGAAGGCTTGATTTTCCTGAGCAATGGTCTCACCTAAGCGCAAGGCCGTGGTCCGTACTTGCAGGGCAGGGTCATCCATAAGGTTTAATAGCTTTTGGTCATCCAATTTTTTTAATCCTTCCAGGGTCCATAAGGCATGAACTCTGGCTAAAGTGGGGATCTGATCATTGGCTATCAAAGCATACAGGGTATCCGAAACATCCTCATTTCTCTCCACCATTAATTGCTGAGTTTTATCGCGGATCCAGCCGTTGGGACTTGATAAGTAAGGGATTAATTCCAAGGAACTAAATTTTTCCAGGTTCACCACTGGGGGCGGGTACCAACCTTTTGGCACCATGCGCCAAATCCGACCAAAATGGACCGGACTTTCCAAATGACGCTGTAGAGTCTGTTCGCGAAGATAAGGGGTCACATAGGCGCCATGCTGGATCAATCCGCGGTACATGTCGGTGATATATAAAGCGCCATCAGGGCCGGAATGGATAAAAACAGGACGAAATCGTTCATCCGTAGAGGCTAAAAATTCTTTTCCGGGATTAGGATCGTGAGCTACCACATAAAGTCCGGAGTCACGGGTGACATTGCGTTTGATCAGATTCCCGGATGGTTCACACACAAAGACGTTGGCGTAATAGTCGGCTGGTAGTGCGTCAGCCCGGTAATAAAAGGGAGCGCACGCTGCCGTGAACTCCAGCAGACGTCCTTGTGCATCCAGGGTCCCCGGTATATACCCCCGGTTAACGGCTGGATTGGAGCGGATGGGATAAATGCGCCGGTCAGCAGTGAACCCATAATCTATGCCAGTGGTCGGCTGATGATGCGGGTTGCGATTCAGATAATTTGGCGGGATCAAATCTCCGTGTAATTGCGACCAGTTGTAATTATAAATCAGGCGTCCGGCATCATCATGGCAGATACCCCACTGGCCGCGAAATTCGGTGGAGTCTTTAATCCAGGTCTGTCGGTGATACCGGTAGCGGAAGGTAGATTTCGCCGAATAATACCAATTATCCAGACCACGCCACAGGCCATTGTCAGAATGTTCCGGCAGCCCGTTTTTTGCATAAAGGCTGTCCACTAACACTTTAGTATCAGCGATCAGGTCACCATTCAAGTCGCTGGTCATCCACAGGGCCTTGTTTTCTGCCAGTAATGCACCCCCGGAAACAGGAGCGACCGACCTGGGCATGATTAAGCTGTCCAGGTATATTATGCTGGAATCCATCAGGCCATTTCCGTCTTGATCCAAAAGAATGGATACCCGCCCTAAAGGTTCATCCTCTCCGGCCCGGTCCACATCATTCATAAAGCCGCGCATTTCTACCACCCACAACCGCCCGGCGCCGTCAAAGACGCTGAATACCGGATCCTGGATGAGCGGTTCGGCAGCGACCAATTGTATTTCCAGGCTTTTATCCAGCTGAAAACTGGTCAAAGCCTCTTCCGGAGATCGTGGGGGTGAGGGCTCCTTTTCCGGGCGGCAAGCAAGAGCACTTATTATCAGCGGGATAGAGCACCACATGCCTTTATTGAAACTCCAATCCGCCATCATCCTCGAGGTTATATTTTTGTGGGGTCAGGATGCTCCCAGGGCGCGCGATATTTACGTGCTAACCATTGAGTGGCTTGCGGATCGCCAGGGATAACTTTTTTTACCGGATCATAAGACAGTGGTCGTCCCAGCTCCATGGACAGATTGGCCAGAATACAGGCAGCGGTAGAGATGTGCCCCTCTTCAATATCCGCGACCGGCTTAGATTTCCGATCAATAGCGTCTAATAAGTCTAACATGTGCAATCTGGTGGCCGGTGCGGCATTCAGCTCGATGTTAGGTTCGCTGACATCCTCCGGATATTTTTCTTTTTCATACAAAACATCAAAATGGATGGGGGACTGATTTTTATCGTGAGGGTAATAATCCGCCCGCAGGGTAGATCCCCACAAAGTCCCTTTCTCCCCATAAAGCGTAAATGACCAGGGGTAGTCAGGATTATTGGGTGCACCCCAGGTACGGTGTTGCCAGACACAATTCAGCTCATCATATTCAAAAATGGCGGATTGGGTGTCAGCGATATTGGACTTACCTTCTTTTTGAATGTAAATTCCACCCGTGCTGGTGATTTTTTTCGGCCACCCCAGGTTAAGCATCCAGCGTACCGTGTCCAGCATATGGACACACATGTCTCCCGTAATTCCATTGCCATACTCCATGAAGGTCCGCCACCAACGCAGGTGAGGAAGCCCATCGTAGGGTCGAAGGGGAGCGGGTCC
>JAYRWN010000297.1:0-6388 GCA_041917975.1 Saprospiraceae bacterium
CATAAGTTTTGGAATGGAGGAATGCGCGATGTGTGGAATCAACTCAATCACAGACTACTCAAATGGGTGAAATGGGAGAAGGGATTGTACAAGTATGAATCGCTCTATTGGCTTAGAAAGCAGTACATAGCCAATCCCAATTTGTTTGCCCATTGGAAATTGGTACAACCATGAGTATCTTACTTGCGATTTCTGAACAAGGGGAGCCGGATGAAGGGAGACTTTCACGTCCGGTTCTGTGAGAACCTCGGGGTGAAATTCTCCGGGGTGACTCGATTGGTATTGATTCCATTGCGAATCGTGCAATCCCTTGTGTCCGGGGTGTGTTTCCGAAGCGCAAATATCCCCGGGGTAAGAACCATCGTGCTCAAGGATGTCCAGGCCTGTTTTTTCGTAGAGATTATATAAATTTTCAAAATAATCATGCCCCCATTGGCTTTCGAGGCACGGTGAATTACCAAACCGCGGCGTTTTTCCTTCAGGCATGACTACGTCGTTTTCAGCATTAATTTTTCGGCTGGCCAGCAGCGAATAACCTCCGAGGGCGATGCCTTTCGAATGGGCGTAACTTGCCAGTTTTTTCATTCTTTCGAGGGTTTCCGGCCTTGGATCTTCGGCATTAAATCCGCTGCCAAAGGTCATAATCACCATTTCGAAACCCACTTCGGCACATTGGTCAATGGCCTTTTTTACGGCCTCGTCCGATGCGCTGCGCACGTGCATCAGAATGGGGTTTTCGGTGGCCCAGGGAGCCATGGCCCGCATCATCCGGCGGTGTTCAAGCCCTTTGCGCTCTTGTGCCTGACTATCGTGCAGCAATTCCCATACTCTGTATGAGGTAAACTTACTATTTGGTGCCAATTCCTGACCAGGGCCAATTTTTGGGTAAACCTCCAACAGACAGAGTGTTGTCCGCTCATAATTTACCTGGGTTTTGTACAGAGGGTCAATGGTCCAGGTGATGCTCGATTCCATAAGGCTTTCGTTGGTCATGCCCCCAAAATTATAGTCGGTTTCGAGGGTTATGTTTGGCAGTAGCCAGCGCTTTTTTGGGTCAACTACACTTTCTGCTTCGGTTACAGCTAAAATTTCAGACTTAAAGGTATTGAGTGTAATTTTTTTCGACGAATGATTCACCAGTTCAATCCATTTTGAAAAGACAGGCATTCCATCGTACAATTCGTAATGCACGGTCAATTCAATGTTTTTCAAATAATTAAACTTTGTCGATTCCAACTGGTTAGCAGGTTGGTTACCCAGAAATTCTACCGATTCAATTTGGCATCTGCCTTGGTCTCCTTTTTCAGGACTGTCAGAACCTCTTCCTCTCCGGTCCATCTTGCCGACTCTGAATGTTACCGGTTTTCCATTGACTAAGGCCTTGCCAATGATGGTCCAATTTTGTTTATCATAGGAATATGAACCGGTTAACACTTCGCCGTTTCTTGCGAACCTAAGCCAAACGGCGTTCCCCGGTGACATGCCCGGAATGATTTTTTCCTCTTCATCGTCTTCGTAAAAACCAAATTCATTTTTTCCGGGACGCAGGTTAATTTTTACAACTTTATTTTCAAAAACGAGACCAATGCCCGGTCCCCAGCTAGAGCTTTTGTCGGTACCGGGATTTATTTTTGCCATAAAAATTACGGCGCCTTCCTGAATTTCCCTATCGGCAAAAACAGCGGTGTTGGCTAATGCCATAATTTCGCCCGGTTTACCTTCGTTGATAAACGAATTCCTGGCATCAGCTTTAGATTCGAAACGACTCCACTGATTATTTTGTTTCTCGAAATTATCCACGAATAACACCGGTCTGCTGGCATCCGAAACACTGTTTGCGGCTAAAACCGATATGACCTCATCATCAAGTTTATAACTAAAAATCAATTGCTTACCAGGAGGAGGCCAGGGTAAATCAACAGGCATCCATTCAGAGCGTTTTTTCCAGGCAAACCTTTCTTTTGTTTCTGCGAGTTTATAGCCAGTCAGTTTAAATGTGGCAGGATCGGCTTTCATCTCTTTCAGCCATTCGGGCAGGAGGTAATTATGAACAGGCTATCCTGTCAACCCTCCTACCTTAAATTTTATGTTGTCAATTTCGACTTCGGCTTCGGGTCGCACGGAACGAAGGAAGGACTCATTTTTTGAGAGCAACTCTAGCGCAATAGTGGCACCATTTGGATTCGTGGCAAACGAGCGCGCAACAAGCCCATTTGCAAAAACCAGCTGACCATCGCCGGTTTGATAAAGCCCGGCCTTAGCATTTATCGGATCGACAAGCCAGTCTCCTTTTATGGTTATTTTTGTTTTGTTAAAAAGAGGAAGCTGCTGGGATTGAGCGCTCTTAATAACTAATAACAAGGCAATGCTGATGAATAATTTCCACTTAAATTTTGTTGAATAGGTCATCGTGAAAAATATTAAGGAAAAAAACAAATAGCCCATGGTTATTCAAATTACTTTAATCGAATGACAATTTGGTTTCTATGAATTTTTGAACTTAAAATCAGGGCTTATGGTTTTTTATTTTTTGTAAAAATGTTTTCTGTTGCTCCATTTAGATGGGCGTAGTAGCATGACCTTTATGAGCATAATAATAGATATAAGTCCCATTAATGGTGGGATAATTGCTCCACCCACAATGCTCATGATAATTAATGATGAACCGGTTTTCGTATAAGGCCCCAGATTTTTGATGCTCAATGTAAACAATATTGGATACATTACGGATGTACAAAGGCCTACAATGGCAAGGGCTAAAATAGAAATAAAGCCAGAGGTAATAATAGACAAAGTAACTAATGTAGCGGCCCCAATTGCACAAAGTTGAAGAACTTTAGGAGGATAAAATTTATTAAGAACATACGCCCCTACCAAACGACCTGCCAATACCAAAGCCATAAATAAAGTGATAAACAACGCCGCCTTTTGTTCGCTCAAACCAGTTATATTTAATGATTTAGCATAACGAATCATGAAACTTACAATGCCAACTTCGGCCCCCAGGTAACAAAACACACCTAAAGTTCCTAAAACGGTGTGTTTAAATTTAAAAATAGATTTGAATTGAACTACATTGTCGTGGTCTTCTTCAATTTTGGGTAGTTTAATAAAGAACAATAAAATTCCCAAAACAACAAACAGACCCACCAAACTTAAATAAGGTGTTTTTACTAAATCAGCTTCAGCGTTTAAATAGGACGCTAATTGATGGGGACTTAAGTTTTGGACATAAGTATCCGAAACATCTGAAGCGTGGAGTAGAAATTTTGAACTAATAAAAGGAGCAATTGTGGCACCAATGGACCCAACGGCAGCAGCCAAACTAAGTCTGCCAGAGGCTTTTTCAGGGTCACCTAAAATCGAAACATAGGGGGTTGCGGTTACTTCCAAAAATGTAAAGCCGGCGGCCATAATAAATAACGCTGACAGAAATAGCGGATAATATCTTGTTTCAGCAGCCGGGTAAAACAACAATGCACCAAATGCAGCTAACAACAAGCCGGTAACCATGCCCGATTTATAGCCAAATTTTTGAATGTATTTGCCAACCGGCAAAGCCAAAAGAAAGTAGCCTCCAAAAAAAGCAGATTGGATCAATGAAGATTGAAAATCAGATAACTGGCAGGCTCTTTTGAGGTGAGGGATAAGAATATCGTTGATATTTCTACAAAAATTCCACATAAACATTAAGCCCATCACGACTAAAAGTGGCACTAAAAACCGATTTTTGTTCATCATTTTAAACACTCATTTAAGGCAAAAATTTGTTTCATTTTTGCCCAATGTTCATTGGGGCTTGCTCCATTTAATTTCTTCTGAAACTCGGCCATAAACATCGCCCATTCCTTTTGTCTTGGCATTTTTGAAATTACTGCAAAGGCTTCGTTGATATCAATGCCTTCTTCTGTTTCAGCAATCATAAAAAGATGCGTACTGAAACGGTAAATTTGCATATCTAAGATTCCACCTGCCAGAATGCCTGCCGGAATTTCCGGCCATATATTTTCAGGTTTATGTATCTGTTCGTAGGCAGCAATGAGTTTATCATCATCTTTCAAATCAAGAGCGAAACAAGTTCGTTGTGTTTTCATCATTAATTTATTTTTTGTAACCTAATTCAGCACCACCACTTACAGGCATTATACAACCCGTTACAAAACGAGCGGCATCTGAGACCAAAAACGTTGCAACATCAGCAATAACATCTCCCTCCGGGCAATAACCTAAGAGATGAATATTATCTAAATATGTTTCGATTGAAGTTTGGTTGGGTTGTTGAGTAGCCCATTCTCTTAACATGGGTGTCCAAACTCCGGCAGGGCAAATTGAATTCACGCGCACACCGAAGGGTGCATAATCAAGAGCCATGGCTTTGGTTAGGGCATTCAAGCCACCTTTTGATGCGACATAAGCTGCATGGTTTTCCTGGCCAATTTCGCCCACCATACTGCTGGTATTTAGAATATTACCTCTTGAAGCTTTTATCGCTTCAATGCCATAGCGGGTGGTCCAATAAATACTTTTTAGGTTTATTGAAAACAGTATATCCCATTCACTTTCGAGGGTTTGATCAAGTGGCTTGGAGGGCTGGGCTATACCTGCATTATTATGAATTACATCAATTTTGCCAAAACGATTTAATGCTTTTTCTATGGCGTTTTTTATATCTGCTCCGCTCTGAACATCACCAACAAAGGTTTCGTGTTCATTTCCTAATTTGCAGCTAAATCTGCAAGTAACTTGGCATTTTTGTCAAATACAAAAAGTGTTGCTCCTGCCTTGTGATACGCAATTGAACAAGATTCTCCAATTCCGGAAGCTCCGCCGGTCAAAAAAATTACTTTATTAGTTAAGAGTTTCATTTGCTTCTCGAAATTTATGGCTTTAAATCACTACTGCTTCCTGCTTCTTGAGGTACTTGATAAACGCCATTTTTTATGATGGCTGGATTTTTAAAAAATGATCTTAAATGTGGAATATGTTCTAAAAAGAGATGCTCATGTCCCATTCCGATATGATTAAAGAGCACCAAATGTTGATGGATTTGGCCCATATCACCCACATGAGGTAAAACAGGTATTCCAAATTTTTTTGATAATAAACTAATGGTTAAAAATTCAGAAATTCCACCGACTCTCACTGCATCAACCTGGCAAAAGTGCATGGCTTTAGCTTGCAAAAAATTTTTAAAAACCACTTTATTGGGTATATGTTCGCCGATAGCAACCTTATAATCAATAGCATCGGCAATTGTTTTATGCCCTATGACATCATCGGGGTGGGTCGGTTCTTCTATCCAATAAGGGTTTATGTCACCTAATTTTTTGCAAATATGGATGGCTTGAGGCACATTCCATTTTTGATTGGCATCCAACATTATTGTGGCTTCATCGCCTGTCGTTTTACGTATTAAGGCAGCCCTGCGAAGGTCAACCTCTGGATTATGGGAACCCACTTTAAGTTTGAAGGCTGTAAAACCGTGTTCGATAGCTTCTTCAGTATTTTTTACAATTTTTTCATCCGAAAAATTAAACCATCCAACCGAAGTATCATACCCTTTATAACCTGTTTCTAAAACAGTACTCCTGTTTTTTTGCGTATTTTTTTGTGCTGTGAGTAAATTTATTGCCTCTTCAGTGGTGAGTTCATCCTCCAAATAACTTAAATCCAATGTGTTCACTAAAGCTTCAGGTGATAAATCTAATAAAAGTTGCCATAGTGGCACTTGTCTAGATTTCGCCCATAGGTCATAACAAGCATTAACTATGGCAGCCAAAGCCAAGTGTACAACCCCTTTATGTGGCCCTAACCAACGAAGCGCCGGGGCATCGGCCATTTGACGATACGTTTTGCCAAAATCAGACATTAATTCTTCTATTTCCTTACCTGCTAAGTTAGTAGAAAGGTATTCTATTGCATTGCAAACCAGATCATTGCCTGCACCAAGGGTAAAGGCTAACCCAATACCTTCTGTTTTGGTATTTGTTTTGAGTACACAAACCGAATAGGCGTATTGTGGGTCAGTATGCGTGGCATCAGAGCCAAACCCCTCGGGTAAGGTGAAGCGTTTGTCAATGGTCTGAACGGAGTGTATAAACATACAAGAATTGTATTTTTTTCGTTATTTAATTTATGGGATAAACGCTACTTTTTTAGTATCAAATTATGTTACCAAACTTTGATTTCAGCCATTTAGTATTCCTAAGCCGAACAAGCCGGTACCAAGAGGTTACAAAAAATAACCAATGTCATTTCGATTTCTTTATATTAGGCGACCTAATAACACATTGGAGAATGACAAGGTGTTTCGTATATTTAAAACGAGGTAATACCTTGGAAGTAACTGTCTGCTCGATTAGTGTTTTAGTACCTGATTTCGAACATA
>JAYRWN010000298.1:0-2335 GCA_041917975.1 Saprospiraceae bacterium
AATCATCAAATTATGTTTAGGATCGCAAACGGTATCCCATTTATTTGCTTCCAAATTCAGCACACCTTCTTTAGTCAATTCATTGGGGAAAGTACGGTGAAGTCCGGTGGGTTTGTAGGCCCCGTGAAACTGAATATGTAGTTTATGTCTGGCAGCAGAGTGTAATAAAGTATCTACCCATTGCACCATGTCCTGATCATCGCGGTCCATAAAATCCACCATTAGTCCGCTTATGCCCCATTGTTCATATAAAGTGAAGGCCTCTTCTAATTTTTCGGAAAGGGGTTTCCAATGGACCCAGAGCCGTATACCAACGTTTCCGGCCTTGGCATAGCTACATAATTCAGGAAGGTTTAATCCTTCTACGGGACGGGTCACATCCGCTGCGGGAGGGGGAGGATCGAATCCCTCACCTTCCCCATAGTACCAAGCGCGGTTATTATGTTCGATTACAGCATGGTATTCGATGTGATTCTGGACACAGAAATCGATATAATATTTTTGCGTGGCCATATTTAGGCCTACTGGAAATTTTTGTCCTTTAATAATATCTCCATTCCACCAGGACCAGGTGCTTTTTCCTGGTTTCAACCAACTCCAGTCCATTGTGGAATCTAAAGGTTCATTTAGATTGGTCAGTATGTTGGAGGTCATTAATGACCCGGGATGATCCGCTACCATGATGACCCGCCAGGGTGATTGATGTGGCAAAGCGGCCTTGACGACCAAACCGGAATGATCCAAACGCGGGGAAAGGGTACTCACGAACTGTTGATCAGGATTTTTGACCAGATACATACCGCCGTAACCGCGTAATGCGGCTTCAGTCAGAGCCAGATAAATAGAATCTTCCAATTCGAAAAGGACAGGAATGTCCATCAGGGTATCCGCGGGAAGATCAGCAAGTGTAGCGGAGGTATATAAGCCTTCGTGAGAGGTTTGGAAATGCGGCAACAACAGGGCATGGATCTGTTTTACCCCCCGGGGATTAAAATAACTCTCTTCCGCTACCAGGTATAATGAATCGGCACCTGCGTTTGGCATAAACTCATAACGAAATGCAACTCCATCATCGAAAATGCGCACTTTTAAAGTTACCAGGGGGATGTTTTTATTGCGGCTAAGCAAGGGCAGGTCTAATTCATTATAACGTTCATCAACCCGGCTGGCTTTACCGGTAAGTAAAGTATAACGCGCTACACCGGAAGAATAAGTTGGCTGGCCCATGGTCCACCCGGGGTCTAAATCATTAATAAATGCAAGGGACAAAGTAGCCGTGTCCAGAATCATTTTGGATTGATATTCCAGCGAATAGGTCATGGTTGAATTTTGTTGAAAATGGATGACCAGACGGCTGTCCGGAGAGGTTAGGGAAATCGCTGGCTGGGTATAATCACCCGCACAGTGTGCAAAAATTATCACCCACCAATAAATGGTTATGGTCATTGATTTTGAATGCTTCGTTTTAAAATCCATTCCCAGATGGTGATTTTGAATTAAATTTGGAGATTACCTTTCAAATAATGACCATGAAAAGTTATTTATTTTTTCCATTGGCGGTAATATTACTACTGATAAACTCATTAACTGCTTTTACGCAGCCCAAAGTGGCACCCGGTGATGAGGAGTTCCTCGCTGCTTTTAAAGGTTTACGGGTAGCTGATGTGTCGGATGGGATGGATATGATGGGCCTGAAAGATGTGGGCCTGATGCACCCCAGCATAGAGGCTTTGTGGAAGGACATCAACCGGTTTGCACACCATTTCTGCGGCATCGCGCTTACGGTACGTTATGTGCCCACCAATCGCGGTACGATGCCGGAAAATATGGATGAATATAAACCGTGGCGTGATGCCTGGTACACCAGCATTTCACCGGAGACGTTCATCAGCGCCATTAAGCCGGGGCATGTGGTAGTCATCGATAACGCAGGTGATAAGGATGCCGGTTCAACGGGGAGTAACAACAGCATGATCTGGAAGAGCAAAGGCGCTGTAGGGATCGTCTCTGCCGGTGGGGTCCGGGATATCGATGAGATCATCAAACAACAAATACCGGTGTATATGGATTTTAGCAAACGCGGCCGGGGCATCCGCCCGGGGCGTAATGAACTGGAGTCATTTAATAAACCGGTAGTCGTAGGTGGTGTGTACATCCGTCCTGGTGATATTATTGTCGCGGATGGGGACGGTGTGATCGTGGTGCCCCGTGAGCGCGCTCTGGCCGTAGCCGCTGCGGCACGCGAAGAATTACGCCTGGATAAAGCAGCCCGCAAAAATTTATATAAACAGTTGGGTATACCTGCTGATTTTACCGTAGAGGGAGAGCATTAAAA
>JAYRWN010000299.1:0-8530 GCA_041917975.1 Saprospiraceae bacterium
CCCGTACCCGCAATAACAGTGCTATTGATGCCTTGTCCGGGAAAGTTGCAGGGCTGACGGTAGCTTCGAATCCCCAGCCTGGCGGAGGCACGTCGGTTATAGTCCGAGGATTTGGCTCCGTGACTGGAAAAAATCAAGCCTTGTGGGTAGTAGATGGTGTGCCTATGAACAATGCTTCCAATGTTTCCGCCAACACGGTGATTAACTCTTTGGATGACTTTAACCGTTCGCAAGATTTTGGTAATCAATCTAACGATATCAATCCGGATGATATAGAATCATTAACCATCCTTAAAGGTGCTGCCGCCACGGCACTATACGGATCAAGAGCTGCCAATGGAGCAGTGATCGTCACTACGAAATCAGGTAAAAATAATCAGGGGCTACAAGTAGATATAACCAGTTCTTTTACTCAGTCCGAAGTAAATCGATTGCCTCGTTTACAATCTACTTACGGTCAGGGTTGGAATGGCCTGTATGCTACGGAAGAAAATGGAAGTTGGGGACCGCGGGCTGATGGCAAACTCAGGTTATGGGGCAATACGGTGGAAAATTCGCGACAACTCAAACCATTTATTATCCTTGATGAAAATCTGCGGGATTTTTATGGATATGGTCGGGCCTACTCCAACTCTATTTCCATTACCGGGGGGAACGACGCGGCAAATTTTCGCCTAAGTTATGGCAACACATTCGATGATGGCGTGGTACCTACCGATGCCGACTCTTATAAACGGCATACTCTTGGCTTTAAAGGTGAGGTCTCTAACAAACGCATTACAGTGGGGGCATCACTAAATGTGTTATTAAAAACCCAGAAAGCACTGGCTACCGGGCAGGGTGATGATGCCGGCGCTGGTAAAGTTCTTTTTCAGGAATTAATCCAACTGCCTCGTGATATTTCCATTATTGACTTGAAAGATTATAAAAGTCAATTTAACAATCTGGATAATTATTTCACACCTTATGCTCAGAATCCCTACTTTATTTTAGGTGAACAAGGAAATAAATATCTGGAAAACCGATTTTATGGCAATGCCTTTATTAAATACAATTTATTTGATGATTTAGACTTGACATGGAAATTAGGAGGGGATATTTCAAATTCAGATTTGGCGGATTGGGGAAATGTCGCTCATATCACCCCAGGATCTCCAAATTCCACAGCGAATGATGTCGTTGGTAGAGTATCAGAGACCAGCATAAACCTCCAGCAACTAAATAGTGATTTACTTATAAGTTATAAAAAAGAACTGACCAATAAATTGGATTTCAGTTTGACCTTGGGTCATAATGTTAATACCAATTATTCAAAGTCGGTAGTTTCTTTAATTACTAACTTGACCATACCCGGTTTTTATAACCTCTCTAATTCTACCACCAGCCCTATATCACAGAGCAATTTAGTCCAGAAACGACTCATCGGTGTATTCGGTATTTTGGATGTCAATTATAATAATTGGCTGTATGCCACTTTCCAAGCTCGCAACGATTGGTCATCCACATTACCAGCTGAGAACAACAGCTTCTTTTATCCTGCTGTGACTTTGTCTGGTATTATTTCGGATGCCCTAAGAATAAACGGACCCACACTTTCCTTCTTAAAAGTAAGAGCATCATTAGCTCAGGTTGGAAATGATGCTCCTGCTTACTCTATAGTACCTATATATACGGCCGCCATAGCCCGAGCCGGATTATTCGGGACAGTTAATTTTCCGATTAGTGGCGTGAATGCCTTCGAAGTAGGAGATATTCGCGGTAATAATCAACTAAAACCTGAAATCACCTCCGAGCTTGAATTTGGATTGGATGCTCGGTTTTTTAAAAACAGGGTAGGATTAGATGTTGCCTTGTATAATCGCACCACGACCAACCAAATTATTAATGTTGAAAAAGACCCCAGTTCAGGATACCTCAATCAGGTTTCAAACATCGGGGAAATTAATAATCGGGGTGTCGAATTAGTGGTAAGCTTGACACCTGTAAAAAACAAAAACTTCCAGTGGGACTTGAATTACAATTTTACCAAAAATCGTAACGAAGTGGTTTCCTTGGGAGCCGGAAATACCTCATTGGTCTTAAATACCGCTTATGACGCCGAACTGCGTGCTGAGGAAGGTAAACCTGTAGGCGCCATCTACATACCTACGGTACTGACTAATGAAGAAGGTGCTCCTGTAGTGAATGCAGCGAATGGACTTCCTTTGGCTGCATCGGAAAAGAAGTATATGGGTAGCGCCAACCCTGATTATGTAATGGGTATAGCTAATACATTGAGTTATCAGAATTGGAAATTATCATTTAATCTCGATTACAGGCAGGGTGGTGTATTTTGGTCATACACCGCACAATTAAATTATTTTGTTGGTCACGCCTGGAAAAGTCAATACAACGACCGGCAACCTTTCATCATACCCGGATCGGTAAATCAATTGGCTTCCGGTGAATTTGTGGAAAATACGACACCTGTATCCCGGGCAGATATTTTTACCTACTGGGGAAGTACCACTGCTACTACTGAGAATGAAATTCTTGATAAAACTTTTGTCAAGTTACGTAACCTCTCATTGTCTTATGAATTGCCTCAGGAATGGGTGAAAAGATTGAAAATAAAGCGCGCCGGAGTAACGGTTTACGGACGTAATTTAGCTTTATGGACCCCATCATCGAATCATTTTGTGGATCCGGAAGGTTCAACCTTTGGATTGGACCTATCTTCTCAGATAGGAGAGTTTGCCACCAGTCCTTCTACGGCCAGTTATGGCATTACATTTAATCTTTCATTCTAAAAAACCTTGATCATGCAACGCAAGTTTTCATGGATTGTCCTCTGGTCTTTAGTATTATTTAGTCAATGTTCTGACTTCCTGGCAGTTAACATTGATCCGAATAACCCGACTGAAGTGGATGTTAACCTGATTATCCCATCAGCCCAATTACACATAGCAGGAATAGTGAATGGTGATTTTGGAATTGTGGGTGGTATTTGGTCACAACATTGGACCCAAAGTCATGTCGCTTCACAATATCGAGAAGAAGACCGTTATGCACTCCGCAATACAGACTATAATACGGCCTGGGCTGATCTTTATTCAGATGCATTGATTGATTTGGCCGTCGTAAGAAAAAAATCCGCTGAGGCTAATAATTGGGCAGCTTATTTACAAGCGACGTCCTTAATGGCTTATACTTATCAAATTGTGGTTGATTTTTATGACCAAATTCCATTTCAGGAGGCTTTGCGCAGCGATGAAGGTATTGAAGCGCCGAAATTTGATGATGGTGTACAGGTCTATGATGGATTGATAAATATGTTGGATGAAGCCTTAAATAAAGATATTTATGCACCCACG
Organism: Saprospiraceae bacterium; assembly: GCA_041917975.1. Taxonomy (GTDB): domain Bacteria; phylum Bacteroidota; class Bacteroidia; order Chitinophagales; family Saprospiraceae; genus JAYRWN01. Next base: position 3,354 of record JAYRWN010000299.1, read on the forward strand.
TCCTTAGCGATAGGCACCGATTTTGTTTTTGGTCATTTGTCCAAATCCAATCAAATCGATGCATGGGTGCGCTTTGCCAATACCCTGAAGTTAAAAATCTATTTACGTCAAACAAAAGTTCGTCCACAAGTAGCCAAAGCTGGAATTGAAAACTTATTATCCTCCAAGACTTCATTTTTAGCTACTCCTGCTAAAATTTCGGTGTTTATTGACGAAGCAAATAAAAGTTACCCATTATATGAAACTGATCGACGTCAATTAAATGTGCGCAGCAATTTGCGCGCCAGCCATACATTTCTTTCATTTTTACAGGAGAACAGTGACCCTCGCTTGAACATTTATTTTACCCCCGGTTCAAATGGACATTTCGGTTTATTACAAGGAGATTTTAACGCACTCACTTCTGTTATCGCTCCAGCTGCGCCTAGTGTTGCTAACCTTTCTCCGACCTCATCATTTTATTTCTTCACGTTGGATGATATATATTTTATGCTCTCGGAAGCCCACCTCAGGTTTGGCGATAGTCGGGAAGCTCAGAATTATTATCGCTTGGCGGTGACTGGTGCATTTAGTAGAGTTGGTGCAGACCTGCAGGATTTTTTGGAGCCTGGAGGAGCTTACGCCTATCCGGATGCAAATTTTACCGAAAGGTTACACGCCATTATGACTCAGAAATGGGTAGCAGCGGTAGAGCGCGGTTATGAGTCTTTTTTTGATCAAAACAGGACCGGGATTCCAGCCATTTCTCCCGTCCGTGGCGATGATCCGGCTTATGTGCCCGGACAACTGACTTATTCTATTACCGGCTCTACCGGGAGCTTATTTCCCAAACGTTTAATCTTTCCAGATATCACCCGTAGAAATAATCCCAATACACCGGCAGAAGTTCCTTTAACCGTGCCGGTATGGTGGGCTAAATAAGAATTAATTAATTAATCATTTTTTGATTATGAAACAAACAAAAATAATCTTAATTATTGGCATGCTCGTTATTTGGTGGAGTTGTGAACGAGAAACGGTTACCGGGAATGTGTCCAGAGTCACTTATTTTGTAGACTTGATTCTGAAAGGAGAGGAATTGATTTTTTTAAAACTGAATGAAAATTTTACCGATCCTGGTGCAGAAGCCAACGAAAAAGGGGCACCGGTCACGGTCACCAAAAAAGGAGCAGTTTCTACTGCGACGGCCGGTTTTTATCGCCTAAGTTATTCTGCCAGCAATAGTGATGGGTTTTCTTCAGAGGTAACCCGCACGGTCATCGTTTACGAAGATAAACCGGTCACAGGTATTTATAATGGTACACGCGTTGGACGCACCGGTGGTCTAATATTAATTTCGTCAAACCCTGATGGCTCATTTCATATATCCGATTTGTTAGGAGGGTATTACGAATATGGTCAAGGATTTGGTCCTGATTATGCGGCACCCGCCACTCTTACTCTTAATGGCAATGAATTTACCACTCCCGGTGGACTCTGTGCTTTTGGACCGGTTGATGTATCTAATGCCCATGTATCTGATGACCAGCGCACTTGGGAATGGACCATCACTCTGACTGATTTTGCTTTTGGTTTTAATGTGAAACTGACTAAAATTACCGAATAAGAAAATGTAAGATTATGAAAAAATTAAATTATTTATTTTCAGTCTTGATTTGCTTTGTTTTAGCAATTGTTCCCGCATGTGATTTAGGAGATGAGCCACCTATCGGAGGAACTCTTTTAGAAAAAATGTCCGGTGAATGGTGGGTGAAAATTTATTTGCAAGGTGATGAGGTGTTAGGTTATACCTTACTAAGTACTTACAACACCTCTTCTAATAATGAGGTAGATTTATTTGTGGATGATCATGAAGTATGGCCTTGCAAAGTGACTTCGAAAGCTAATTTACGCGACAATTCTTTCTCCGGGAGTAATCTTAAGAATTATTATTCAGAGGACATTTTAGTAAATATACTTGAAGGGAAAATAATCCCAGGAGTGGCTACGACTACTGGCGGCAATGTTTCAGATTCATTATACATCCGGTTTAAATTTTCGGATGACCCCGATCATGAATATATTTATGCAGGATATAAAAGAACCGGATTTTTAGAAGATGAGCATTGATTTTAATAATTTATTATCTTCCATATTTAAGAGTAATACTTTTAAAATATACGATGGTTATATTTAAAGGCACTTATTATAGCTGGTTTTATTGGGAGACAGTATTTATACTGAATCACAGGTTTAATTTTACAATTCAATAAACTATTCTGGTCAGGTTAGGTAAGCAAAAGAAGAATGTTGAGATGTACGAATAGATCTGGTTTCCTCTATGATTAAAATTAATAATTAAATATCCGGTTTAGAGTTAACCAACTTTTTCCTCAAATTAGTTCTTGTCTGGAAGAAGATTTATGTGCCTGCCACTAACATCTAAGAATATAATTCGCAATTAAATATGAATCCTATTTGCCAAGATGTGTGGAGAAATCTTACCTAATCGTTACTTATTTACGTTGGTAGCAATGCATTGAATAAATCATTGATCTCAGGGACACTGGGTATCTTCCAATAAATATCAAAGCGCCTTGATGTTTAACCGACTTGTTTAAGCGTCGGTGTTTGCTGAATTGGAATGGTAAGACTACAATTTACCGTATGGCTTATTGCCTCATTATTAAGTTTAAGTGTATATTGGCTATCAAATAATATGGCCAGCCTTTTGTGCAGGTTGGTAAGTCCTATATGCCGATGAGGCGTTGATAGCTGCGTTCCTACTGGAATTCCGTTATTAATCACCTGGATATTTATCTCCCCGTTTTCCACAGCAATTCTCACCTCAATAATTAACTCCTGATTTTTACGCCAGCCATGTTTTATAGCGTTTTCCACCAATGGTTGGATAATCTTACTGGGCACATACAGGTTTAACTGGTCGGCATTACAATGAATGCGTAGATGGAGTTTTTCCCCGTACCTAATCTTTTCCAGCGCATAGTAGGCCTCGGTAAACTCTAATTCACGGTCCAGAGAAACCCAAACTTCATTTTGATCTAAATGTTTGTCGGTCCATGAAGCCAGAGCGTCGATCATGCGGGAGGCTCTTTCCTGATCATGGTGGTATAAATACCTGATGCCTGATAGATAGTTACCTAGGAGATGCGGGTCCATTTCCTTAATTAAGGTGTGAATACGTTCATAGCCTAAAGCATTCAACAATAAAAGTTGTGCTGTCTTCTTTTGATGATACGAGACGATGAAAAAATAGGCATAAGTAAAACCGGCAAAGAACAAATAAATCAGCACTTGACGGTCTATTTCCATAAGATAGAACTTGACCAGGGATCTAGAGTCAGGTAACTTGACCAAAGGAAAATAAAGCATCATAAAGTGGACCAGGGCAAACGAAAGAAAAGATAAGCCGATACCTACAACCAGATGAAATACTATACTCGACTTCACTGAATAACCATGTTTTATCAGATGTCGGGCCAGATACCAGGTGCCAGCTAGCAGGATTAGTCCTACGAATAAAGAACATAGCCTGGGTGCAAAAAGATCTATTAGATGATAAGGTTCCTGATATAACCTGTAAATATGTACGTTTTTGAGTAACGTGACACTTTGGACAAAGACCCAAATAAATAACATTAATAATAAGAACGTCCTTTCTTTAAAGAGATTTTTCGGGATGACTAAATCATCTACGTTTTTGAGATGAAGTTCATGGATTTGATTGCCAGGTTGTCTTTCTTTTGTGGACATATCCGATGTGAGTTAGGTTAACATTATTGACAGCTCCTCAAAGCCTTTTCACAGCATTCCTTCATGCATCTGATTAATAAAACCTCTGACTTATACACATTCGTGCTGGGTCAAACGTCTTTATTATCAGTGAGAGTTTTTTTATTAAATCTTGAAAGGAGGTTGGTAACAGTATCAGCCTCTTTTTTGTATATGAGCCTGAATTTCAAAAATTTACAATCCCCATTCGATGATGCTTGCCCGTCGAAATAACCATGATTAACCAAGGGCATAGAAAAAATAAAAAAAAAGACGATTATAGGACACTAATCCGTCTTCATAATCGTCTTACTAATAGTGAGAGTTTTTTCGTATAGTTCAAGAAAGAGGTTAATGGGCAAAAAATTGACCTCTTTTTCTTTTTAACGGATAGTTCGATACAATTGTGAATGCTCCTGCAATCTTTTTTTAAGAAAATCTTAAATTTTTCTTCAGTTAGACCAGTTTTTCCTCCAGTTTCTGTTTCCAGTAAACAAATCCATCTACTAAGGCCGAGTTGATATGTTCGTGGTCAATGACCTGGAAGGTAAATTGTTCATTGACTTGTTGCTGCAGGCGCCATTCCTGCCGATATCGGTTACGGCCTAACGTACGCACGAGGTTCACCAGTTCTTCGACGGTATTCAGCTGCCACTCTACCGAATAGAGGTTTTTATCAATTGACCACAGATAGGTGGCCATTGAATCCAGCAACTCCCAACAAAAATGGCGCATTTTCTGGCCTTCAATGACGAAGACAAATCCGAAATAAGGTTCCAGGGAGAACCTGATCTTTTGATTGACTTGCTGGAGTTTACCGGCCAGGTACATAATCTGTTTGGCATTACGGGCTCCTTTTAGCAAAAGAAATTCATTCAACAGATGTTCCGGATCGGGCAGAAAACGGTTACCTAGTTCCGGTTCCAATTTTTCCAGTTCCTCCAGGATATCTTCCGGGGTAAAAAAGCTTTTGTCTTTCGGACTTAAATGTTCTCCGGATATTTTCATCAACCGCATGCCTTTTATTTGATCGATCACCTGATCATTGATCCGATTTAGTTGAGGTGAATGAGCTTGAATGTCTACAATTTCGTAATCTTCCATAAATATCTTGGCAGTGACATCCAAAGTTTTTCGTTTAAATAGTTTTTCAAAAAACGGCAGCAAATAGAAAAACTCGGGAACCAGATGAGGATTATAGATGCGCATGAAAAGTGGTTCATTAAAATCTTTTTGGTTTTTTGTTAAGGAGACATAGCCTGGATGAAATTGAACCTCTACCCAGGGAAAAGCGAACTTTATAGTCTTTTCAGTTTTGATGGGTTCCCGTTTAATCATCGGACCCAAAAATGGTTCATGGACTTCAAATTCCTCGTCCTCATCATCTTCCTGAAAGTCGTCTTCCA
>JAYRWN010000300.1:0-2052 GCA_041917975.1 Saprospiraceae bacterium
ATGCAGCGAGATGCCGATGGACCATTTCATCCGTTGCCGCGGTTCTATTTCACCTACCCAGACCGTCTTGGAGCCATCCGGGTTCTCCACCAGATCATAATCTACCGGCAAAAAGGTCGAGGCGCGGTGATGATGAAACACACACCACTCGATGCCCCCGGATGTCCAGGCCCCAAACATGCCTATATTGGACGGTTTCACCACATTCTGGCGGTAAATAAAAGGATAACCGTTCGTCTTATCCAGTGCATAAAACAGCTTCCCACCGAACTCCGGCACCACGCACACTTTGACAAATTCGTTCTCCAGGTACACGGCTTGATAGGTACGGTTTTCTTTCGTATTGGTCAGCTCATCGTTTTGGGCATAAGGATAGATGACCTTCTTCGCGCCCTGATAGGTCGCCGGCACATAAAACATCGGATTTTTATTGGGGGGATTAACCAGGTACGTCGGTAAGGTAAGCGGCTCCTGCCAGATTTTGACGGGTGTAGCGACCGGCTGACCCATTAACAGGCTCCCGCCAGTTAAGTACAACAGAAAAAGAAAACAGATACGCATATCGCGAATTTTGATTAAGGAGGTAATTTTTCAAATTTACTGGATTTAGGCGGAGAAATGGCCACCGCTGTTTTAGATCATCCGGGTTAATTGAGACATATTCATGTAATGAATGACAGCTGCCCTTATTGGCTCTCAGTGTTCTGACTTGTTCAATATTTCATTCTGTTCGTGATTCACGATCGTTAAAAAAAACAATAAACAAAATTGTACCCTGCCCAGGTATTTTTTGAAAACATGGAGGGAATTTTCTTCTTAACCTGCTCATTCTGATGCTAATTGATAGCGCACCAATCATCAGCATGGATCATCGCGATTATTAAAAGACCTGGCATCTTTTTAGGAAATATCTCTAAAAAGTGCGTTAGTTTTATTCTTTTTGATTATATTTAAGGCGCGGACTTCCCCCTCCGTCATTAAAACCCATAAATTTATCTCGCATGTTCGATTGGTTCAAAAAAAGGAAACCGGCATTAAGCCTGCAAGCCCTCTACGAGCAGACCCTGCGCGAGGCTCAAGAACTATCCAAATACCATCGCGTACGCAGCGCCAATAAATTTGCCGAGGCCCAGTCCCTCCTGGAAAAAATTCAAGCGGAACAGCAGGCACAACCTGCTGAGTGAGGGCAGAGTATTTACCTATCCTTAGGTTAACTCAACCGGTTATGAAAAGTACTTTAGGTTTTATTGGAAGACCTTAACTTTTAAGTATCCGCTCCCACTGTAGCATACCAATGTAAAAATTACACCAACATGTTAATAACTTGCACAGTATCAAAGAATTCCATTACTTTGTATTGGACAATTTTTTAATACCAGATATTTCTTTATCTAATAATATGTTGCAATATGGGTATGAACCGCATAAAAAAAAGAGGTGATACCGTTGAAATAAGTGTAGAAGTTTATCTCTTTCAGGAAGATGATGCCTGGATTGCGTATTGTCCGGCTCTAGATTTGTCCGCCTATGCAGATGATATTGACTCAGCTGAGGTTGCTTTTGATGAATCGCTTGATTTGGTTATTGAGGAAACAGTTGAGAACGGCACATTTGAAAAATATTTATTAAGCCTTGGTTGGCAAATACAGAATAATATTCCAAAATACACCCCACCTCAAATTCAATTTAACAGAACCGCTTCAAAACAATATACTGAAAGAATTACCATCCCCATGTGTTAAGGTTCTTTGTTTAAATTATGGGACACCGACCTATACCTAAAAATATATGGATAGCATGGCTTAGATTCAGAGGACTGGAGCTTTTGCGCACCAAGGGAGATCATCAGTCTTGGAATTATCCAGAAAAGCATAGAAAATTACTTCGCCCAATAACCTTTTCATCCAACAGGAAGGAGGTGGCCGCCTTTCATGTAAGTACATGCTTGCGCACCATGGGCGTTGATTACGATGAATTCATTAAAGAAATCAAGAATCTATAGAACGCAGCCTATTTTCTCATTTACAAAAAGTCAATCATTATTGCCCCCGG
>JAYRWN010000301.1:0-5772 GCA_041917975.1 Saprospiraceae bacterium
ACTGATGAGAAACATCTTTGGTTTAGGAACTCCAAAACAAACAATAGCTGTAATTTCTGCCTTAAAAATGTTTTATAAACTTATTTTTAGGTTAATTCGCTCCATAACCAATGGAGCTACCGAATTAAGTCATTCAATATTTAATGAGATATCCTTCCTCTTTTTATGTCAAAACTGATAAAAGTCAATTTATTGATAAAAAATAATAGTTAAAATAGGCCGTATTTCAACAGCCTCCTAGAATATCTCAAACTTCTTAATGACCTTAAGGAACACTTTCCCATAAGAGAGAAAATTCCGCAGGAGTTTTTTGTTGAATCTATGCAGTTTATTACTGAGGAGTTGGAGCATCTTTTTCGTGACAACCAAGTAAATCCGTTGGAATACTTGAGAGTTATTGCTGAGTTTAGCAAACGTTATCCGTTGGAAGAATTTGCTCCTCCCGTTTTAATTCGGGAGGTAGTTTATCGATTGTCAAAGGATATATCGTACATTATTCGTGAAAATCCAAATGAAGCAAAAGAATATTTGAGGATAATAAAACAGTTATTTAGGCATTATCCAAGAAAACCTAGAATTAAAGAAAAGATCATGGACGAGCCTTTCTTTAGAATTTCAAATGAAATGGATATGGAGCTTAGAGATAATCCTGATTCGACTTTAATTTACTTAGAACTTTTGCTAATCATTCGTGAATATTACCAAGGCGACAGAGAAGAACATATGATTGAGCGCATAGTTGATACATTTCGCAAAAGAGAATACCCAAGTGTCATATTTGCGAAGGCAGCAATAATTCTCATTCAGTATGGAGCTCCTACGATATACATCGAACGATTATTTGATAACCATCCAAAATTCAGAAACCTTTTTTCTAAATCTCCTGAATTAGCAAAAGAACTATTAGAAGCAACAGCAGAACTTAACAACAATGAGAGATTTAATTAAAATATTGATTGCGCTTTGTTTTATGGTGGTCGCATTTTTTGTAGGTCAATATTTTGTCAAAGAGAAATATGATACTAAGATTAAAGAGCTGGATAACAATGTCTCCACGGAAAAAGAAATTAATCAGAGACTGCACGATAGCATAACAATGTTAATTAAGAAGCAAGTTGCCTTATCAAAAGATACGACCAGTTTAAAGAAAATTCAATCTCAAAAAAAGCGACATTGAGAATGAGTTAATGGAAAACTATGTCAACGAAGGGCTTCCGGTAACAATGCATTGGCGTATATGGCGGCTGACGAATACCGTGTTTCAACTGTAGTAACACAGATGAGCTACATATCCGGCTGACCGAACATCTATCAACAAAAAAATATAACTTAAACTTCAAATCACTATTCGGCTTCAGTCGGCCAGGGTGACGGAACACAGAATGCCGCCACATCGCCAATGCGTTGCCGTTAGCGGCAAATGAAGTAACGACATTGGCGAATTTATAACTGGATAGAAAATAATAAAGCGAATAAATAACAAAGTTAAAATGGAAACAACAATTTGGATATTAAAGGCGGCAATAGCATTGCTGTTCATTTTCCTGGGGATTAATAAAATAATGCTCCCAAAAGCTAAACTGCTTGACAAAGGAATGAAAGGACTAATTAACCTTGACGAAAAGCAAATCAAAACAGCGGCTGTATTAGAAATTTTAGGTGCGATAGGCTTAATTTTGCCTTCTGCACTCAACTATTTTCCCGTGCTATCCTCCATTTCTGCTTTGTGCTTAGGCTTGACCATGATTGTTGCAGGACTAGTGAACTTCAAACTCAATCTTTCAATTATTCCCAATATCGTAATACTGGCAATCTGCATTTTTATAGCTTATTGGGAGATTCGATAAGGTAGGATTTTTCAGGATAGGCCAAATGCAAAAGAAAAACCCATGAACGTTTGCTCAGGGCGTACTTTTAGATAGTATTCCAGTAATGATTCAATGCCGCGTTTAGCCAGGCGATCCAGGGTAGGGTGATTGTAGTGAGCATAATCGGCGACTGTGCAATTGCTCATCCACCTCTGCATCCTTCCCAGCCACGGCGCGGTTACTGGCCATGGGAGCAGTTAGATCTGCGGGTCATCCAAGAGTCACCTGGTCACATTTCATTGAAAACCAATGAAATATATACCCATCTGACCGATTTAAATAAAAAAAGGCACCTAAGCCCTCTGGATTTTCCGGAGAGTTGATAACTTTAGATAGTAAAATATATACGCAATAACATGCGTATATACAGATCTTATGTTTAATAGACCAAATGGAAGATAGATCTAAAATAAAGGAAATTATAAATAGAATTGATGAAGTTCTTAATTATAAATGGGATCCAATTGGTGTTTCGGATGAACCTTGCGCCAGAGGAGAATACTCATCATATGCACTTTCACTTTTACACTCAGTCATTTCAGAAAATAAGCAGGAGATTGTAGATAAACTATCCAAAATCGAAAGTGAATTAATGGGATTAACAGTAAATCATTCTAAAAATGAGATTATTGCCGAAAGACTCATTCAAGATAAATATGCAATAGAAGAAGGATTAAAATGAATTTAACAGTATTTAAAGGAGAGCCAGCTAAAGGTTTAAAGTTTTATGAGTTGTTAATGGAATCAACCGAATTTACGTCTGAAATGGGAAAATTAACTTTGAATTCAGGAAAATTAGAGGCTGAATTAATTCTTTTACTAAATCGAAACAATGTAGAAGGCAAATTTAATAAAGCATCTTTGGGAAATCTAATTAGAATTTCCTACGAAAACAAACTATTGACTGATAATGAGTTATTATCATTTGAACTGATCTCAAAACAAAGAAACTATTTAACTCATAATATTTATGCTCTCTTAAATTATCAGATTGATGAGACTATTTTAGAAAGATAAAATTTACTGGACTCTGATGTTCATACATACATAGAAAGAGCTTGGGTCCTGAATGATAATATAAAGGGACTAACAGAAATTATTAAACGAATGAAATAAAACACAAATAACAATGTACATGACTATCATGCTCCTAGCGTCGTACGCCGCATGTACTTGACGTTGTGCGTCATGTTTTGGGAAAGATTAACAATGAAAAAGACGACAGTAATATTACTATTTCTCCTTTTGACAAATAACGGTTGTACGGACATTGCACCCAATCCAATTTTCCTAAAGAGTATCATGACAGATATGCCATGTGAAATACAAATGGTAACCGAGACAGTTGACATTGAACTTTACAGCGATTCAACTTTCGTTAGCTGCACATTCAACATGCTAAATCACGGGGACAGTCTAACACTCCCGATTGGATTTCCGGTTATGAATTTCTTTCATTGGAGTATGGGCTTCTACGAGAAAAACGACAAAGACAAGTTTGAAATTTATGTTGATAATGTAAGACTTGATAAAAATGACATTCAAGTTCCAGAACGCATGAAAGAAACTTATGAGAAATACATGAGAGCGATTAATGCTGACGAGGAATATAAACGAAAAGAGGACAGTCTATTGACCAAGTATGGAGTAATTGAAAAACGAAACAAGACAATTTACCCTAAAGGAAATTACTCAGCTTACGACAAAGCCTATTCAAAGATTTTTCAGTGGAGAGAGACTCAACCTCATTTTGACTCGGACTTGATTAGAGAGTTTGACAGCCTTTTAAATAATGGAAATTACGCTTGGTACATTTGGAAAGTAAAGTTTAATAAAAGTGAATCGAAAACCATTAAAGTTAACTACATGGTTCCAAGCGGTGTTGGGTATGGTGGAGAATATAGATTTTTAAAGTACTTAATCAGCACAGGCACAGGTTGGAAGGACAAAATAAACAAAGTCGAGGTAAAAGTTAGACTTAATAATGTTAAAAGCAATACTATTGAGACGGTCAGTCCTTCCGATCATAAACTGGACTACAAGGCAAAAATAATAAGTTGGACATTTGAGAATATCGAACCCACGGTAGACAACGACATTTACGTTAGATACTATAACCCAAACGAAAGACGCAAATGGGAAAAGTTTAAAGACAAAAGGGCAAGACAATTGAGTAAGTGAAAGCACGCCACACAACAAATGCTTCTGCAATAGCGCGGTGAAGTGTTAGCTATAAGTGTTATCTTCGTCCACGGTTTTGTGTCGGGGACAGGACCCGGCTTCGTAAGCGCGCTACTGCAGAAGCGCAAACGTTGGTGGCAAGTGAAGTAACGACATTGGCGAATTTAAAACTGGATAGAAAATAATAAAACGAATAAATAACAAAGTTAAAATGGAAACAACAATTTGGATATTAAAGGCGGCAATAGCATTGCTGTTCATTTTCTTGGGGGTTAACAAATTAATGCTCCCAAAAGCTAAACTGCTTGACAAAGGAATGAAAGGACTAATTAACCTTGACGAAAAGCAAATCAAAACAGCGGCTGTATTAGAAGTTTTAGGTGCGATAGGTTTAATTTTGCCTTCTGCACTCAACTATTTTCCCGTGCTATCCTCTATTTCTGCTTTGTGCTTAGGCTTGACCATGATTGTTGCAGGACTAGTGAACTTCAAACTCAATCTTTCAATAATTCCCAATATCGTAATACTGGCAATCTGCATTTTTATAGCTTATTGGGAGATTCGATAAGGCAGGATTTTTCAGGGATAGGCCAAATGTAAAAGAAAAACCCATGAACGTCGGATCAGGGCGTACTTTTAGATAGTATTCCAGCAATGATTCATTGCCGCGTTTAGCCAGGCGATCCAGGGTAGGGTGATTCTAGTGAGTATAATCGGCGACTGTGCAATTGCTCATCCACCTTTGCATCCTTCCCAGCCACGGCGCGGTTACTGGCCATGGGAGCAGTTAGATCTGCGGGTCATCCAAGAGTCACCTGGTCACATTTCATTGAAAACCACTGAAATATATACCCATCTGACCGCTGTAAATAAAAAAAGGCACCTAAGTCCTCTGGATTTTCCGGAGAGTTGGTAACTTTAGATATTAAAATATATACGCAATAACATGCGTATATACAGATGTTCTCGCCAACTAAAAAAGAATATAAAAAATAATAGAAAATAAAAATGAACCAAAACAAGGGTGACATATTCGATAGGATGCTTGCAGGAGGGCTAATCCAGTTCGACGACCCAGAATATCCAAAAATATTTGAGGCTGTTTTTAAGACTATTAAATTATCGGTATCCCTTAATACTTCCATAAGCATTGACCAAATCAGAGAGCGGCTAAGTGAAATAATTGGACAACAAATAGATATAAGTACAACTATTTTTACCCCATTCCACACTAATTTTGGGAGGCATATTCAAATAGGTAAAAATGTTTTCATCAATCACGCTTGTACTTTTTTAGACCTTGGAGGAATAGTGATAGAGGATGATGTGCTAATTGCTCCAAAAGTAAGTATAATTACAGAAAGTCATCCGGTTAATCCAAAGGAGCGTAAAACACTCGAACTTAAATCGGTAACTCTTAAACGTAATGCTTGGATTGGTGCAAACGCAACAATACTCCCTGGAGTAACTATTGGCGAGAACTCTATTGTAGCGGCTGGTGCAGTTGTCTCTAAAAACGTTCCAGACAATACCATTGTAGGTGGTATTCCCGCTAAAATCATAAAATTTTTAGAACAATAAATGGGTGTAGATATCATATTACGCACATTTTCGTATATTAATGGACATCAAGATGGGGAAAAAATTATTCCAACGATCTGCTTTTACATAAGTTCTTAAATCCAGAATGACTTGACCTCCTTTGGTGGTCCATCTTTGACCA
>JAYRWN010000302.1:0-2307 GCA_041917975.1 Saprospiraceae bacterium
CGTCCGGCAGTTCGTCCAAAGCCGCGAACATCGTTTTCCAGAATAACTCCCGCCAGACCTCATCCACCGGTTCGCTGAAAAATGAGAACAACTCCGCATCGGTTACCCGCTCCAGTTCATCCGCACTGTGCAGGGTTTTCCGGCGTGAGCGATCAATGAGTTTATGCCGGGTTACGCGGTATAGCCATGCACTGATGTTGCCAATCTCTTCCGGATCGGTCAGCGTGCTGAGCTGGTACCACACATCCTGCAGCACATCCTCGGCATCTGCCGTGCTGCGCACCCGTTGGCGGATGTAACGAAAAATCCGCTCGCCGTAGGTTTTGATGGCGGCCCCGATCGTAACACCTTTTTTCATTTCAGGCGAATTAATGTCGATCATACCCTGCATATCCTGTATGACGCCACAACTAAACGATTACTTTAAAAAAAACAAATTATTTTTTTCATGATCAGCAAGCAAAGGTAGTCTAACCAGGTCTTCCTGCCGGACTTATTCCAACCCTTGACGCCCAACTAATCCCACCTCTCGCCGGTATTTTGAAGGGCAGAAAGGAGGACCATCGTGTGCCCAATATCCAAACTATATTTCATCCGCATATAGAGCAGGCTCAAGCAGAGGCTTTTGCTACCGTACAAATCTGGCGGCCATCCCATTAGCGCTGCGCTACCCGAAGAGAAATGAAATTAGATCTGCGGGTTATCCGGGAGCGCTTGGGCAGAGCTCCTATAAATCCAACGAAATATACACCCACCTAACTGCTAAAAAAAAACACCTAAGCCTCTTGATTTTCAGGAGATTTGGTAACTTTAGATGTTAAAATATATACGCAATAATGCGTGAATACAGATGTTATGCCGGATTTAACTCTTTTATTGTGCCTATAGATGAGTAAAAAAGGTGGAAACTCGACATTATTAAGTAACTAAAAAATAGTCCGTTATGAAAAATTATCTTAAACTATTTTTTTTACTGTTTTTTGTAAATACAATTAACGGTCAGCGGATCGATGTCAAATTCTTATTTGAAGGGAGATTACGGGAGTCTATTATTCAAATACCTAGAAAGGGACCACCTCCAGGAGGATACCCCGTGGTAATGGTATTGCATAGCTCAGCCCACAATGGTGAAGAAGCTTACAATATCTTCGGTTGGAAGGAACTTGGTGAGAGTGAAAATTTTATTACTCTGTATCCCTCTTCTCTAAAATGGTGTGTAACTGAAGATAATGTCGAAAAAGTAATTGCAAGATGGGTAAATGGCAATGTTACTGATCTTCCTTGTTCGGGACCTCCTCAAAACTATGTGGATGATGTAAAGTTTTTAAAGGAATTAATTAGAAGAGTAAAAGACAACTACACTGTAAACAGCTCGAAAATATACATAACTGGATTTTCTAATGGTTCGGTAATGGTACATAAAATGGCTATGGATGCCGGCGATATATTTTCTGCTGCGTCAGGTTGCGGGGGTATATTAGCCAAGGCGGATTCCGTAGCTAATCCTATAAGACGTATCCCTTTTTGGTTTATGCTAGGGACCTCTGACGACATGTTCATTGTACCACCTTTTACCGAATTACCTTTTTATAATGACTCGATACTTGGATATTTAAAAGTTTATCTGAATCGGATGCTTGCCTGCCAGGGTTTAACCCAAACCTACGATCATAGTGAAACTCCTATAACTCAAACTTATCGCTGGGAAGAATCCCAAACAGGAGGCTCCAGTGCCAGTCCATATTTTTTTACTTTAGTAAAAAATATGCGCCACCAGTATCCAAATGGAAATAATTACCCGCTGGAAGCAGCAAAATTGTTTTGGGAGTTTTTTAAACAATCCTCTACAGTAGGAACAGAAGAACCTTCAGGTAAAATATTATCCGTATCTGCATATCCCAATCCAGCAAATGATAGGATTTTTTTCCAGATGAACGATGGGGATTTAAGTCTTCCAGCTAATCTTGCCGTTTTTAATAGTTGCGGACAAGCAGTCTATCAGGCAAAAACTGACGGTAACTTCATTCTGGATAAAAAAATGTTAGGACCCGGATTCTTTATTGTCAAAATTCAAAACGGCAGTTTACAAGGTAATCTGAAAATTGTGTTTAATTGATTTGAGCAACAACATTTGACGATATATTTAATAGTAGCCATGAGTTTTTGTGTTTGAATAGTGCACGATACGAGGAGGCTATTGAATCATTTAATAAGGCAATTGGCATAATCGGAAAGCGAACTCCGCGAATGATTGGCTGGATGGGGGCTGCGTATGCTAAACAGGGAAAACTCGATCGAGCTACCGAA
>JAYRWN010000303.1:0-6261 GCA_041917975.1 Saprospiraceae bacterium
AAAAATTTGTACCGGTCGATGAAAAGTTCACGGCGGAAAACATGAAAAGATTTAATCCTGCTGTAAGTTACTACCTAGAACCTTTAACAGATATTCATTTTAACTCCCATTACATGGGGGAGCCGGACCCCTAATGGTGATGGGAAAACCACATATCTTTTATTAGGGAGCACTTTATTATAGCCGTTATCGCATGGCTTAATTATATCAATCTCGCGACAGCCCGTACAGTCACCCGGGCAAAAGAAGTAGGCATTCGAAAAACTGTTGGTTCGCAGCGAAAGCAACTGATTATTCAATTTTTATCAGAATCTGCGTTGCTTAATCTTTTTGCCCTGGTGCTTGCATTAAATACTTGTCTTTTTTGCAATACCGGGGTTTAACAAGCTTTCAGGCCAAAACCTTTCATTTTCCTTATTCAGCACAGCAAATTTTTTAGTTAAGCCTTAGTGCAGTCTATTATGTTGCTTTTTTAGGCTAGATCAGAACATGAAAAATGGACCCGGCTGCTCCACGTAACACTGTAATTAAACCAGAAGAAAAAAGAGGTCGTTTTTTACGACCTCTTTTTTTACAATGGCATCACAAATTCCTAAATTAATTCCAATAGTTTTTTGGGCTTTTTATGCCATTGCGAAAACGAGATCAAGCCCAACGTTCCTCAGATTACCTCATTGGGCCGGACCTCAAAAAAAATGACTGGTTTCTGAAGTTAATACGGTAAGATAGATGCTAAGTAATAAACAACAGTTGAGAATACCGTGACAATAGTGTGACAAAAATTTATTCTTCTGATAAACAATCTTTTATCTGTCTAAATAGTAGGGTGATTTTTAAGTTTGGACAGACGGATGAGGTATTCTTTAATGTCTTGTGAAGGCTTCAAGGATAATCGCTCACGCAGCCTTTGCCGGTTTTTGCGTACGGAATCGACACTGATGCCTTGCATAGCAGCCATGTCCTTATGGTCAATATTTAGGTAAATTAACGCAGCCATACGCAATTCACTTTTGGTTATATCTGAAAACAATTGTTGGAGGTGTTCTAAAAAACCGGGATGTGTTTTATCAAACAGCGTTTTAAAAGTATCCCACTCCTCCTCTGTAAGAATGGTTTTTTGCAACAATTCATTCTCCTTCGTTGATTGTAAGGATATCAACTGACTATGTAACTGGTCGATCAAGGCGTTTTTCTCAATAACATGGTCTGTAAACCGCCGTAACTGCTCATGAGCTTGTTCTATCACTGCCTGGTGTCTTAGGTTCTTCTCTTTTAACAAGACCTCGTTATGTTTGTAAATTATTTTTTTACGATTTATCAACAATAGACCTACCAGCGCTCCCGAGATTACAATCCCTAATAAGAGTATCCATCGTGTACGTGCCGCTTTTCTAGAACGTTGCAGGTCCAATAACCGCTCCTGGTTAGTCTCCAGCGCCAGCTTGGCTTGCAGATATTCATAGCGGTTGTTATCTGCTAAGCGTACTTTAGCGGACTCCAAGTCACGATACTTGCCCGTGTAATACAGAGCCTTTTCAAAATTTTGTTTGACCAGGTAAAGTTCGCCCAGGTATTTATAAATATTGATGGCATCTTCCGGATAAGGACTCTTTTCCATGATCTCTTTTGCTGATAACAATAGTTGTTCAGCATGGTCAACTTGTCCTTTTTTATAAAATGCAACTCCCAGGAGATATTTTGAAATGGCTACCAAGTCAATGTCATTTATGGAATCACCAAAATTCATTAAATGTTTTGCGGTTGAGAATAGCGTATCGAATTTTCCGGATTCTAAAAAGAGGTTGTTAAGATTGACTTGGGTGATCAGTAACCAATCTTGCCGAGCTAAAGAATCGGCTCTTTTTAAGTTAGCCGTGTAATATTGATATGCGGTGTCATATTGTTTAAGGTTCTGATGACTCAGACCTAAAGTATTGTTAGCAAATAAATAATATAATTCGGGAGATTGATGGTCATCATGGTTGTTAAAATATTCCAGATAAGTAATCGCGTCCTGATAATTGCGTGTTTTGTACAACCACTCACCGACAGCCCAGTGCTGTAAACTAATAGACGGAAAATGTATGAAACCCACACTTTTAGCCAGTTCAATGCTCTTTAAACCATACCATAGCGCCGGCTCAATTTTTTGATGGTCATTGTAAAGTTGGCTAATCCACCGGCATAATTCGCTGAGTAATTGCTGGTCCTCCAGGCCATAGGCCAATTCTATAGCCTTATTGAGGTGGTAGAAGGATTGTTCTGATTCTAAAGAATCCCTTCCCTCGGTATAGTGCAGCCTTAACCCGAGCAATTGATGACTCCGACATTTTTGGCGCTGATTTGTGATGGATGGAAGATCATGACTTAAATGTTGAAAAAACTGACTTTGGAACGAGGTATCCATACTCAATAATGAATCGCGCCAGTGGTCAAATAGTTTGGTTTGTTCGGTACCCTTAGTTTTGTATACTTTTAGATTGGTTTGATAAAAATGATGTGGATGTGGTTGTGCACTTAGAACACTAATCCAGCAAATATATAGTGCAATAAGCAGTCCGGATTTGACGATCATTTTTAAGTTAAGGACTAATCGACTTCTTTACGCAATACTTCTAATGGTGGTTTTGTAACTACTTCCCTGCTATTGAACAATCCAATGGCCACAGTCAGTAAAATTACCAGTAATAAAATTATTATTAAAGGTAGCCAATTCAGATAAAACTCCAGCTCAAATTGAAATTTAGCTAACAGGAAACTAGCTACCAATGCAATGGAAATACCGGTCATCGCTGAGAAAAATCCCAGAAGTGAATATTCAGCTAAATTGATCATGAAGATTTGGCGCTTTTTAGCTCCCAGCGTACGCAAAATTACACTTTCATTAATTCGTTGATATTTACTGAGCATTAAAGAACTGATCAATACAATTAAACCGGTCAGAATGCTAAAAATAGCCATGAACTGCACAACTAACGACACTTTCCGCAAAATGTCAGACAACGTGGATAAAATCATCCCCAGATCAACCAGGGATACATTGGGAAATGCTTTGACAACGGACCGCCGATACATTGCGGTAGTTTCTACATTGGGCGATTTAGTTACCAATACTTGAAATTGTGGCGCTTGTTCCAGGACTCCCACAGGAAAGATGATAAAAAAGCGCGTTCTCATTTTAGTAAAATCTATCTTTCGCAAACTGGAAACATACGTAGTCAAAAGAGCGCCCTGAACATTAAAGACAATTTCATCGCCAATATCTACGTCCAAATTTTCGGCGAAACCTTCGTCTAAAGAAATAAATATGGAATCAGTAGGGCTCTTGATACGACCGACGAACGTTCCTTTCGTGAGTTCTTCATATGCATCAATGGTGTCACGGAAGGTCACTCTTGCTTCCCGATTATAGGCCCAGGACCGGGCTTTCGAAGTAGTATCAGCTACCCATTCGGCTTTAGTACGACCTTTCCAAGCCTCGATACGCATGGTCACGATAGGTACTTGTTGTATAATGGGCATATTGTATTGCGCAGTAATAGAAGCCAACGAATCTTTTTGATCCGGCTCGATGCCGAACAGAATCATGTTGGGTTGGTTGCCGGCATCCATTTGGGCCACATTATTGAGTATTAAACCTTGGATGACGAAAAGTGTAGTAAGAATAGTGGTCCCTAAGCCAATGGACACCAGCAAGGTTTGGGTTTGATTATTTGGCCTGAAAAGATTGGAAATACCTTGACGTAAAACAAAGTTCCAGCGCCGGGGAAAATACTTTTGGACTCCCCACATCAACAATTTTGTGGTTAAAAATAAAATCACATACGCTACCACCAAACCTAAGGTAAAGATTCCGGCATCGGCAAATTTGCCGGTGAGCCACCATAAACTTAAGAGCATAAAAACAATGATCCCCAAGCCTAAACTTATCCGTAAAGATTTTTGCCGGGTTGAACGACTGACAGCATCAACTCTGATAGCCTGTAAAGGACTGATATCTAATATTGAGAACAAGGGCAGTAATGAAAATAGAACGGTAGTAATCAGCCCAATACTTAGCCCTTCAGCAACGGCTTTCCAGGAAAAAACGGTTTCTACCTGGTAAGGTAAAAAATCAGCCAAAACATATGGTAAGATGCTTTGGATGATCACACCTAAAGCTGTACCTACAACGGCCCCGACAAAGCCTAATACAAAGATCTGAGCCAAATAAATAAACATGGCATCACGGCCGGGCATGCCCAGACACCTGAAAATAGCGATGGAACTAATTTTATTGCGTAAATAAATATACACGCTGCTGGCCACTCCAATACACCCTAATAGCAGAGATACCAGAGCCACCAAATTGAGAAAGTTATTTAATGAACCGAATGCGTCCTGCAGATCTTCTTTTCGATCATCCACAGTTTGGATCCGCATATTATCAATTCTAAACAAGTTTTGGTGTTGTTCTTTCCATTCGTTGGCCTTAAACCCTTCGGGGGTCTTGAGGAAATACGAATAATTAATCAAACTGCCTGGTTGAATCAGTCCCGTTGAAAGGATAGAGGACATGGGTAAATAAATAGTCGGCGCAAATCCCGAACCCATGTCTTGCCCACCAAAGGCATTTAGCAAACGCCCGGCGATGATGACCGTTAATTCTCCTAGTTTTAAACTATCCCCAGTTTTTAACCCTTGTTGAATCATCATGCCGTCATCAACCAATACTGCTGGCTTGGTTCTAAATGCTGTGGAAGCTTCTGGTGGATCGGATTTTAATACCCCGTAAAAAGGAAAATTACCCTCTATGGCCTTAATTCTGACAAACTGGGTTTCATCGTTACCAGGCAGGTAGGCCATCGAAAATAGCTCTTTTTCGCTGGCCATTTCTCCACCAATACTATCCAATGCATTCAGGATGTTTTCTGATGCCTCCCGATTACCGCTGATGACCAGATCAGCCCCTTGCAGCGAAGCAGCCTGTCTATCCAAGTCACGGGTGATGCTGTAATTAAATGAATTTATGGCTACCAATGCGGTTATACCAAGCACAATGGAGGACATAAATAACAACAATTTGCTGCGATTTTTGCGACTATCTCGCCAGGCAGTCCGCCATAGGAAACCGTAATTCGTTGCCATGAAAAAAATTAACGTAGTTTTTGATCCCGGATGATATGTCCACCTTTAAGCTGAATAATCCGTCCGGTCTTCTCAGCCAGTTCTAAATCGTGAGTGACTATAATAAGGGTAGTTCCTTTTTCACGGTTAAGTTCAAACATTAAAGCCTCAATATAAGCACCGGTTTCTTCATCCAGATTTCCGGTTGGCTCATCGGCAAAAAGCAGTTTTGGTTCATTGCTAAAGGCCCGGGCTAAAGAAACCCTTTGCTGTTCACCACCGGATAATTGGCTGGGGTAGTGATCCATTCTTTCGGAAAGACCTACACGAGCTAATAATTCTCTGGCTTTCTGTTCAGGATTGGAATGGCCCTTCAATTCTAAAGGAATCATCACGTTTTCCAGGGCCGTTAGGGTTGGGATTAATTGGAAATTTTGAAAGATAAATCCGACATATTCATTGCGCAAATGAGCTAATTCATCTTCAGATAATATGGTCAGATCGTGGTCATAAAGTTTTATAACACCGGTACTGGTTTGATCCAATCCGGCACATAATCCTAACAAAGTAGTTTTACCAGAACCGGAAGGCCCGACAATTGCTAAAGTTTCTCCCTCATTAACTGCAAACGATACATCGTGTAAGACAGTCAGCTGCCCTGTAACGCTTTGATAATTTTTGGTAAGGTGGTCAGCGACCAGGATATTGCGCATATTTTTTTAATTCCTCAACTCAAAGAAACAATTCAGAGGAAAAAAGATTAGAATAATAGACAAAATTGATTTTTTTTAGGATTAAATCGAAAGAAATGCAGGTTCAAAATACATTTTACTATTGGGCATTTTCGGCATTAGCCTTCTGGGGTGCTTGCCGCAACGCTGAAAAATCGCCAGACGCTTTAAAAGACACTCAGGTTCAGCTTGTAGAAAAAGATTCCACAGTCATGGTAAAAACGAAGAAAACGATTGTGTTTTTTGGCAACAGTCTGACCGCCGGCTATGGATTGGAAGAGGAACAATCGTTCCCGTCGGTGATCCAGAAAAGAATAGATTCATTAAGGATGCCTTTTGTGGTGGTCAACGCTGGTTTGAGTGGAGAGACTAGTGCTGGTGGTAATTCGCGCATTGATTGGGTGCTAAAGCAGGACATGGATCT
>JAYRWN010000304.1:0-4781 GCA_041917975.1 Saprospiraceae bacterium
CGTTTGATGAAGGTGATAAGGTCCCGCATTTCTTCTACACTGATACTGGATTCGAGGCCATCCGGCATGGCGGAGATAGGAGACGCTTGCATAGTTTTGATCTCCTGCCGGGCAATAGTTTCTTCCTGGCCATCCAGTTTTTTCACGGTAAGGGCAGTGGAAGATTCGGATGAGATAATACCGCTGACCGACAAATTAGTTCCATATTCTATATTCCATAACTCATAAGCATCGGCCAGAGCGCGGTTGGGATGCAAGATGTCTGCCAGGATGAAATAGGGATCGCGATTCCGCACGGTTCCCAGATCCGGTCCGAATGCTATGCCTTGTCCTTGCCATTGGTGGCAGGAGGCACAGGCCCGTTCGTAAACCACCGCTCCCCGCTCCAGGCTACCTAGGCCCTCCAGCGCCGGGCGATAACTTTCCACCACCTGTTGGCGTGCACTTTGGTCTGGGGCAGTAAAAATTCTCCGGGCGATCTGGCGCACATCATCGAAATCATTATTCATTAAACGAACTTGTCGAGGCCAGGAGATGGATGACGTTTTCACTTGGCCAGCTTGAATAGACTCGAGAAGTTGGAGCATCCTGGTCCGGTAGCGCAGGGTATGGCCAATGGCTTTATCTTTTAGGGTCGGGGTAAACACAGGCCAGTGTTGTAGCACGGCAGGCCAAAACGAAGTTTCGTCATTCGCAGCTAAAAGGTCCAGGGCTGCTTCCTGCAGTGGTTCTACCGCCGAGGGCTTCAGGAGTTGTTCAGCCAACGTTTGCAGATCAGGTGTTTTAGCTAGTTTAAGCAGCCGCAAGGCATCTATACGCAGTGATACCGGCTGGTCGGGGTCAGTGGCCCATTGACGGGCTTCGGCTATCGTCGCGCTGGACAGGCGACTATTTGTTCCCATCAGTGTCAGTAATTTTACACATAAGGATCGTAACCGTTCGTCCACATTAGGCGTGAAATTACGGAGCAACTGCGCTCTTTCTGGTGGCCCAAACCAGTTTGGTTTTTCCCGGCGGGACCACAAGGCGTATAAGCCCTCCAAAGCGGCGGATTGCCAGATGGCGTCATCGTCCGTGCCGGCAGTAATCAATTGGTTGAGGAATTCACGACCTTGTTCCGGAGGGACGCTTTGACTAATAGCTACCGCCAATTTGGCGAATAGTTTGGCGGCTTTTTCTTTTTCCGCTGCTGATAGTTCACGAATGGCCAGATCGAAGAATAATTTTTCTTGCCCGGCGGCGGTTAAAGCTGCCGCTTGCATCCATTCGTCATGGATGTTTTGTTTAAGTAGCGCCCAGCGGAGTTGTACTGCAGCACTATCCTTGAATTCGCCTAAAGTGCAGAGCAGTTGGAAGCGTACTTTGGCCGACGTATCTTGCACCATAGGTTTTATGGTCTGAACCAAAGCTGGCCATTTTTTGTAGTTGAATTCGGCGATCCGCAGACCATTTTCCCTGACGCCGGGATGGGTTGCGATTAACGCTTTTTCCACATCCTTTTCCTGTAAACCTCCTAATCCCTCCAGCAACCACAAGGCATGAACCTGCCCTTCGGGACGGGTATTATCGTGAGCTAAAGCGCGGATGGCTTCCCAGGCGTTACTTTTGCGCTGGTAAAGCAGTCGTTGAGCCGTCCGGCGGTACCAGCTATTGGGATGACCAAGGAGTCTAACCAGAGTAGTGTCTTCAGCTTTACCCAAGTTAAGTGTCTTCATCCAATCCATTTTGAGGCCGGATGCAGGTACAATCCGATATATTCGTCCTTGGTCGTTTCCTTCATAAAGCCGTCCGGAGCGGTTTACCTCATCCGACATCCATTCCGGATGTTCGATGATGGGTCGGTAATAATCTATAACATATAAAGCGCCCTCCGGACCGATATAAAGCATACTGGGCCGGAAAAGGGCATCACGCGAGGCTAAAAATTCCTTGTCCTGCTCAATTCGGGAAGCTATAAAACTCGGTCCATCATCCGTAAGGCGATCTGCGTGAATCAGATTATGTACCGGTTCAGCCACAAAAGTAACATCCTGAGCATAAGGAGGAGGAAAAGCACCACCGGAGTACCAGGTGATGCCACAGGCGGCGGTAATGACTCCCAGATCAGTCAGGAGTTGGTGTTGTGGGTTAGCGGTGATGGGATAGACCGTACAGGCTGGTCCGTGATCCGCAACGTGTTGCACTACATCGGGTACCAATAAATGGGGATTTCGGCGCAAGTACCGGTCTGCCAGGACTTCATGATAGATATGTTTGGCATTTTCGGTTAAAAAATGATGCCCCCACGGGCTGAAGGTTTGCCCATATTGGGAGTTAGCTGCGAGCATTTCCAGCGCATAATCATCGGGTTTAAAACGAATGTTGCGATCATCGGCATTTTTAGGGAGCCGTGCGGCTGGTGGTCGTTCGGGGAAATAAATCTCCTGCCCCTCGTCTGAGAACATTTTGCTTACTGTAGGAGTTATGGCGTATTGATGGGCAATGTAAATCCAATTATCCAGGCCGAAGACCGGTGTATTAGCATTATGCTGGGGATTAGAAAGGGCGAAACCGGTAAGCATGATTTTTTTAATATCCGCCCGGTCATCGCCATCGGTATCTTCCATATACCAGACGTGGGGCGGATCGGTGACGATTACCCCTTCCCGCCACTTCATGATGCCTGTCGGTAAGATCAGGCCATCCGCGAAAACCCGGCTGCTGTCCGGCCACCCGTCCTGGTCGGTATCGCGCAATAGTTTGACCAATCCGGATCCAGAGGTATCTTCCGGGTAACCGTGCATTTCCACCACATAAAATAGCCCATTTTCATCAATTTCCATAGCTACCGGATCAGCGACCAGAGGCTCCATGGCTATGGGCTCGATACGAAACCCCTCGGCGAGTTCAAAATCGGCCAAGGCTTGCTTCATCACCGGATTTTTACTAAAAGGTGGCTTTGCTTGTTGATGACAGGCTATTGCACCGATGAGTAGAAGAGGATAAAAGACGGTCCTGGTCATGATGATTATATTAAACCTCTAATTTAATCCCAATCCTTCACTAAAACTAAATGCCTGAGGAGATTATTCTTTTTGTCGATATTTGGCCTTAATTTTAAAAAACGTCAGAATATGCGAGTCCTCGGTTATGCCTTGCTATGGGTGGCTATGGGGTTGGTTCAGTGTACTTCAACGCCCAAGTTACCGGTACCGGATGCGGATCATGGCGGGTTAGTCTTGCCGGAAGGGTTCGGAGCTTTGGTCGTGGCCGATGCTGTAGGGTTAGCCCGGCATCTTGCCGTCAATGATAACGGGGATATTTATGTCAAATTGCGTTATGCCACAGGTGATAAAGGAAGTGTGGCTTTGCGCGATAATAATCAGGATGGGCGCGCAGACGTTTTTGAACGTTTTGGCGGATACCCAAATGACGGAAGTTTTGCAACCGAAATGCGGATCCATAAGGGCTATTTGTATTTTAGTTCAGAAAGGGTGGTTTACCGTCAAAAATTAACTTCAGGTAAGTTGCTGCCCGAAGGACAACCGGAAGCTTTGGTCACCGATCATCACCCCCTGCAATGGCACAATGCCAAAACGCTTGCCTTTGACCAGCAAGGGGGGATGTACGTCACCTTCAGCGCTCCGACAAATAATTGTGAAGATTGGAGCACCGTGCCCGATAAAACCACCGCCCAGGTGAAGGGATACCAGCCGTGTCCGGAGCTGGTGGATCAAGCCGGTATCTGGCGTTTTGCCGAAGACCGGCCCGGACAAACCATGCGGGATGGCCAGCGATTCGCCACCGGACTGCGCAGCATCGTCGGGATGTCCTGGAACCCGGCTGATCAACAGCTTTACGCGCTTATACATGGTCGCGATTATTTGCATAATCATGCACCACAATACTATAGTCCGTGGCTGGGAGCCATGCTCCCTGCCGAAGAATTGGTAAAAATCAAAGCCGGCGATGACTTTGGCTGGCCCTACGCTTATTACGATCACCTGCAACAAAAACGCATCATGGCGCCTGAATACGGCGGGGATGGCAAACTCGAAGCAAAGGGGTATGCAGACCCGGTATTAGGGCTACCGGCGCATTGGGCGCCTAACGATTTGTTGTTTTATCAAGGGAAGCAGTTCCCTGCCCGTTACCGGGATGGCGCTTTTGTCGCCTTTCATGGATCAACTAACCGGACGCCTTATCCCCAAGGCGGATATATCGTCGGATTCATACCTTTCGTACAGGGCCGGCCTACCGGAACCTGGGAGGTGTTTGCGGATGGGTTTGCCGGGATAGACACCATCCGCAGGATGGAAGATGCCCGCTATCGTCCGGTGGGATTGGCTGAGGGCCCTGATGGTTCTTTATATATTTCGGATTCTAACCGGGGAAAAATTTGGCGCATTTGTTTTTATGCGGATGCCGCTACCTTTGGCTCCCGGCAATTAGCCGCCATGGAAGCCCGCAAGTCGCGAAGTTACATCAAGACACCGGACGAAAAAGAAGACCTGTTGGGTGGGAATTAAAACCAAAGTCTTCAGGATCAGAACTTGCTTTTGCACTGATTTTTTTGCATTATTTTGTTACACTATAAAGCCTTTTAATCAGGATTATTCCACACACACTCACACCCAAACCCAAACTCACACTTACTCCGGGGGTTGCCCAAAGGTCAATAAATTATGATCCGGGTCGAGGATGGAAAATTCGTATTGACCCCAGGCTTTTAAGGCTAAGGGTCCTCCCGGGTGAATTTTTACTCCCCGGTCCAAAAATGATTGATGCAAAGCATGAATAGC
>JAYRWN010000305.1:0-4127 GCA_041917975.1 Saprospiraceae bacterium
CATCAGCATATTCCCCACCTTCATTATTTCTGAACTTTTGGTAATATTTATCAGTGATCGATCGGTATTCTGTATTTGAAAAGTAGTCAAGTAGGTTTTTAAAATTTTCAAAAAGAATGGAATCCGGTGCATTTAAAAGCCCGCGATTAAGTAGAGAAAGTTTATCTGTATTGTGCTGGCCCACATCGTAATCCATATCGTTAGGCGGAAATCCGTGCACCCAGGGATGTCGATAGACCGTCTGTCCCATCAATGAGTCTAACTGAGGATTGACTACCGGAACATAAGCATCGCAGATGGTAATGCCATTATTGATTTCAACAGGTTCGGCAATGGGTGCTTCGGAAGGTGTAAATTCATCAATTCCCTCACAAATCTCCAGAGCGGTTACAATGTCGTTGACTCTTATTTCTTTGAGATAATTAAAGTGACCGCTCAGGCAAGCAATCTGATCAGAACTTAATACTGGGCAAACCGAACTAGGTCCGGTAGTATTAAAACTTACATTTCCTGCGCTAAGGATCGTATAATAACAATCAAGATCCTCGCAGTCTACAAAACCATCGCCATCATCATCTTTTCCATTAAGACAATCTTCACAGGTCACGAGTCTTTCTAAAGTTTCCAATGCAAGTATTTCTTTATAGGCGTACTGATCAGCGAAAGTGTTAGCATTTAATACCGCCAGGATACTGGTTACAAAATAAGGTTTTTTATCCTGACACACCGATTCACCAAAAATTGGCAGGTTAATATCGACCAAAAAACGGTAATAAATACCTGCTTCACCGGAAACCTTACCAAAAATAACATAGTATTTTGACTGCTGATTCGCTTGATTAATAGCCTTTTGCCAGCTAGTTTCTGTTCCGCCGTTCTGTTTTTCCGCAAGTGGATAAAACCCAAAGTCAAAGACTTTAATACTGTCCTGGTATTCTCGAGGAAAAGACTGAATGAATCTGCATGCTGCCAGTTCCAAATCGTTTTGGTATGGCGCTGTATTGTATCCTGATCCATCAAACAATCGGTAATAACAACTCTGTCCAATACTTATAGAATATATGGACATTAGGGTCATAGATAAAAATATTCTCTTCATCAGTGCGAAAAATTTTAGCAGTCAGTTTAAAGAACCATCCATGATTTCTTATAAGGTTCTTATGCCAAATATAAGATAATTTTTATAATTGTATATATTTGGTTTATAAATTTTTATGGAATATTTTTTCTTTGCTTCAACTGAATTTTGGGAAAGTTCAGGCTTGATTTTTTAAATAAAGTGCAAGGTGAAAATTTTAAATATGGATCTTATGGCAAAAAACACTCTATACATCCTGTACCATCAGCCTTATTTACCATGTTTACCTTGCTGGTCGGAGTATCCTCCCGAACCACCTGTCGTTTGTATGAGATAATTTATGCTTTTGGAGAAAGTGGCTTGGCCGTCCTGATCGTGTGGTACGCCCGGCATTGGCTGCGCCAGTAACCCCGGAGAGTTGAATGGTCGGCGCTGATTCATCAATCCATTCCTAAAGATTGCCCTTAGTTTACAGAAATTAAATCCTACCTTTGCCAGTTCGTCAGGCGAACCAAATGGAGCAGCCTGATGTTAATTACTTCCATAAACAAAGCAGTAGTTTAAACGGACATGGGTGTTGCAATTATCGTTTTACAGCTTATCCTGAGCCTCTCAATCCTGGTGGTCCTGCATGAAATGGGCCATTTTTTCCCCGCCAAATGGTTTAAAACCAAAGTGGAAAAATTTTACCTCTTTTTTGATCCCTGGTTTTCCTTGTGGAAGACTCAAAAAGGAGAAACCGAATATGGCATCGGCTGGCTGCCCTTGGGCGGTTATGTGAAAATTGCCGGAATGGTGGATGAAAGCATGGACATGGAACAAATGAAACAACCACCCCAGCCCTGGGAATTTCGTTCCAAACCGGCCTGGCAACGACTGATCATCATGTTGGGCGGAGTAACCGTCAATTTTATCCTGGGATTCTTTTTATTTGGTTTGGTTTTAGCCGTGTGGGGGGAAAAATATTTACCCTCAGCCCAGGTGGTGAATGGGATACAAGTGGACTCGCTGGGTGAAGCCATGGGTTTAAGAAACGGAGACAAAATCATCTCCATCGGCGGTAAACCGTTTGATAAATTCTCAGATCGCGATCTCATCAAGGCAGTGGTCATCGATAACCGCCATGATGTGGTGGTCGAACGTGAAGGTGCACAAATAACCGTACAGATAGGTGAAAACTTTACCCGCGAGCTTTCCAAGTCCAAACGGGCCAGTGGCGCAATTTTTATTCCCCGGGTGCCGTATGTCGTAGGGGCTGTAACGACAAATTTTCCTGCTGAAAAAGCCGGCTTCAAAGTGGATGATAAAATTCTCGCCGTCAATGGGGAACCCGCCGGCTTCGTTGATCTCTTTTTCCGCAAAATGCAGAACCGCCGCAACGAGCAAGTGGTGATTACCGTGGAACGGCAAGAGAATCCCTTGGATATCACCGTTACCACCAACCAGGACGGCAAAATAGGCCTCCAGGCCAAAGACCCCGCCTCGTTTTTTGAATTTGCCCGCCGGGATTATTCGTTTCTGGAAGCATTGCCTGCCGGCGTGGTCAAAGGCTGGGATTTTCTCACCAGCCAGCTCAAAGCGTTTGGTCAGATGTTCCGGGGTAATATCAAAGCATCCGATAGCCTGGGTGGTTTTATTTCTATCGGTAAATTATTCCCCTCCACCTGGAACTGGGAACATTTCTGGAGCATTACCGCGCTGTTATCGATCATCCTGGGCTTTATGAATCTCTTGCCGATTCCGGCTTTGGATGGCGGTCATGTGTTATTTTTGCTCTTTGAAGTAATCACCGGCCGCAAACCGAGTGACAAGTTTATGGAAATAGCCACCATCGCCGGTTTTATTTTGATCATTGCTTTGGTTCTTTATGCTAATGGCCTGGACATCCTGCGGCTGATCAAAAAATAACCGTGAATTATTTTGCCCATTTTGAGCTGCCGGTAGCCTTTGCCGTGGATGCTGGGAATTTAAAACGCCAATTTCTGCGCATCAGTAAAGCAGTACATCCGGATTTCCATTCATTATCCTCACCGGAACAGCGTGAGGAAACCTTGCGTTTATCTACTTATAATAATGAAGCCTATCGCGTCCTTAGCGATGAGGATCAGAGGCTGCGCTATATCCTGGAACTGTACGGCCAACAGGAAGCAGAAGGCCAGCAAAAACTGAGTGAAGATTTTTTGATGGATATGCTGGACCTCAATGAACAAGTGATGGAGCTGCAGTTAGAGGCTACTGATCAAACCCTCCAGCAGCTCCTGGAGACCATTAGGGACACCCGTCAACAATTAGCCGACAAAGCTCAACCGTACCTGGCTAAGAGCCCCGAAGACTGTACGGAAGCTGATTGGCAGGCCATCAAACAATATTATTATCAACGGCGCTATTTATGGCGCATCCTGGACAATCTGGATAAAAAGGATACCTCACTTTAAGGCCCTAATAACCAATTGGTGCCATTCGGCTTGCGCTGTTCCTGTGAATTCCGGTGTGCTGGCCCGGCTGTACCAATAACGGGCATTCCAAAGATCACCCTCCCGGCGGTGCAGGTAAGCATGTATGGCGGACGCCAGTTGGTCAGGCAGGTCTTGCACCAGCTCATGCGCTTTATCCCAATACCCCTTTTTCTCCCACCACAGTGCTTGCAGGTACGGAGATAATCCGGTCGGAGGCTCCGGTGCCTGAATAGAATCTAAAAACACTTCGGGTTGCACTTTTTTTAATGCTAAAGGTAGTGAAATGGGTGAAAAACATTACCTTTGTCGACCCTAAATGAACCAAAACCATGCGCCGAAGTGGCGGAATTGGTAGACGCGCTGGACTCAAAATCCAGTGATAGCAATGTCGTGCGGGTTCGATTCCCGCCTTCGGTACAAATGATAGCAGGGGGCTGTTTTTACAGTTCCCTTTTTTATTTTAGTGGTAGCATGATATTTTCCGTTTACATCCTTCAGAGTACGGTCAAAAATTATATCTATGTTGGCATCACCGACAATATTGACCGGCGATTATTTCAACATAACCATGGTTTAAACCCAACGACCAAACC
>JAYRWN010000306.1:0-2799 GCA_041917975.1 Saprospiraceae bacterium
ATCCGCGTAAGTTGATCACCGCTTCTAACCACATTCATATCAGTAATAATTATGGTCAGAGCTGGCAAACCATAAGTCCTGATCTTACACGCAATGACCCCAGCAAACTGGGACCTTCGGGAGGACCAATTACAAAAGATAATACTTCAGTTGAATATTACTGTACAGTATTTGCGGTTGCCGAATCACCGCGCAATGAAAAAATTCTTTGGGCTGGAAGTGATGACGGTTTAATTCATGTAACGCGGGATGGAGGTCAGAACTGGGAAAACGTCACACCAAAAGATTTTCCTCAATGGATTCAAGTCAACAGCATAGAAGCAGACCCGCACGCAGAAGGATCGGCTTACGTGGCCGCCACCATGTATAAATCAGGCGATTACAAACCATACTTGTTTAAAACAAAAGATTATGGTAAAACCTGGACGCGTATCGTGGAAGGAATCAAGCTTGACCACTTTACGCGGGTCATCCGTGCCGATCTTTCCCGGCCGGGTTTGTTGTATGCAGGCACTGAATTTGGAATGTATCTTTCATTTGATGATGGGGCTAACTGGCAATCGTTCCAACTAAATTTACCTATTGTGCCGATTACAGATCTGACCATAAAAAATAACACCTTGATCGCGGCTACTCAGGGAAGGAGTTTTTGGTTGGTGGATGATTTAACACCTTTGCATCAGCTTAACGATCAGGTGACAAGTGCTAAAGTTCATTTATTCAAACCCATGGATGCTTACCGCATGAATGGAGGAGGATTTTCACGAAGAGACGGAGGAGTTACTTCAGGCACAAATCATCCCGGTGGGGTTATCATCCAATATTATCTGGATGAGGAACCCGGAGCTAAAGACACTGTTGAACTTGAGTTCAGTGATGATAAAGGCCGGAAAATCATAACTTTAAGTAATCATGCCAAAGAAAGGGTAAACCAAATTACCGTCACTAAAGGAGGCAACCAAACTAACTGGAATCTGATGTATCCTGCTGCAGAAAACTTTGAAGGAATGATTTTATGGGCAGCCACTTTAAGCGGACCTAAAGCTACCCCCGGAGATTATAAAGTAACTTTGCGTTATAAAGGCGTAGTCCAAACCCAGGATTTTAAGGTCATTAAAGATCCAAGGACAACGGCAACTTTGGAGGATATCCAAAAACAGTTTGATTTTGTCGATGGCATAGGTAAAAAATTGACTGAGACTCATAGGATAATTAATGAGATCCGCAGCGTCAAGAGCCAAATGAAAAACTACCAAAATCTCATCGAAGGCAGAAACGACCTGATGGAAATTACCCAGAAAATGAAGAACATAGACAGCGTAATCACCAAAATCGAGGAAAGTTTGTATCAGACTAAAAATCAAAGTGGTCAGGATCCCCTTAACTTTCCTATTCGGCTAAACAATAAATTAGCCAGTCTGAATGCGATGGTCATGGGTAATGATTTTCCTCCGACAGATCAAGCTGTGGCGGTTCGCGATGAAATTGCGTCTTTGATTGATACAGAACTGACCAAATTCAGACAAACAATAAATACCGAGGTGCAGGCGCTTAATACTCTGATAAGAACAAAAGGTGTAGATGCGATTTTATTAAAACCCAAGAAAAATTAGTTTTCAAAACCCTGATTCTGTTGAAGCATCCGTAGTATGCGGAAAATAATTCACCTGGATATGGATGCTTTTTACGCCTCTATTGAGCAACGCGATAGTCCGGAGCTTCGAGGTAAACCTGTGGCTGTAGGGGGAGATGGACCCAGAGGAGTAGTTGCATCAGCTTCATATGAAGCAAGGCGTCAAGGCGTTCGTTCCGCTATGCCTGGGAATCGGGCTAAACAGCTTTGTCCCGAGTTAATATTCGTAAAGCCAAGGTTTCATGTGTATCGGGAAGTTTCTCGGGTTATCCAAAGTATATTTTATAAATATACTGATTTCGTGGAGCCGCTGAGCCTGGATGAGGCTTATTTGGATGTAACGGAAAATAAGACAGGCATACAGTCTGCTCTCAAATTAGCGTACCTTATCAAAGAAGACATTGTAAAGAACACCCAGTTGACTGCTTCAGCCGGTATAGCAATGAATAAATTCCTGGCAAAAGTAGCCTCAGGATTAAATAAACCAAACGGGTGTACATTTATCGCCCCAGAAAAAGCTACTCAGTTTATCGCCGAATTACCTATTGAAAAATTTTTCGGTATCGGGGAGTCTACAGCGCGTAAGATGCAGAATCTGGGCATATTCAATGGGGAAGATTTACGCCAGTTTGAGAAAATCGACTTGATCAAAAAATTTGGTAAACAAGGCCATTTTTTTTACGACATTGCCCGCGGCATTGATCATCGAACAGTGCAGGTCAGCCAAGCACGGAAATCGCTTTCAGTGGAAAAAACATTTATGGAGGACATATCGGACGTCAACATATTGTATAAAGAACTGTCGATATTAACTAATAAAATGGCTGAATTGGCTATAAAAAACCAATTCACCGGACATACTATTACTCTTAAAATCAGATTTGCTGATTTTACCACTATTACCCGGCAAAAATCCACTCAGCAACCTGTAAACGCCTCCGGTGAAATATATGCTTATGTTTTAGATCTGCTGAATCAGCATTTAGGTGAACGACCGGTGAGGCTTTTAGGAGTGGGAATCAGCAACCCCCCGACCAGCGAACAAAGTCAAACCAAGCTTCCATTCTATTAATTTTTATGTATTATGGATTAAGATTATATGGCATAATTTCTGCTGTTCATAGCCATATGAACCTAGAAGAAATAAACAGGCGCCATTTATTTCA
>JAYRWN010000307.1:0-3813 GCA_041917975.1 Saprospiraceae bacterium
CGGAAAGAACGTGTTCCCGGCATGTGGAGCTGGAACTGGAAAAACTGAAGAAAGAAGGAGTAAAGGGTGTGGTGCTGGATATCCGCAACAATGGCGGAGGATACCTGCATGAAGTGGTGAACATGACCGGATTATTTATTGATAAAGGTCCGGTGGTCCAAGTGTTAGGCCGCCGGGGTGGTACCCGTACCCATGAAGATCAGCGCGAAGGAGCCGTTTATCATGGCCCGCTGGTGGTTCTGGTCAATGAATTTAGTGCTTCTGCCTCCGAAATATTGGTGGGAGCTCTGCAAGATTACAATCGCGCCATTATAGTGGGCAGTAAAGCTACTTTTGGTAAAGGCACCGTACAAAATTTTTATAACCTGGACCAGGTCATTAACACGGAAGCTGCTAACAAACCACTGGGTGAACTTAAAATGACCATCCAAAAGTATTATCGCGTAAATGGTGAATCCACTCAACTACGAGGTGTAGTACCAGATATAAACCTTCCTGATCGCTACCAATACTTTGAAGTAGGTGAACGTGAATACGAATCCGCGATGGCCTGGAATAAAATCGATGCCTTGAAATACAGCCAGGACATCTATAAGATAAATAACCTGCCATTACTAAAAAATCTTAGTACGGATCGGGTCAAAATCAATGAAAAATTCCGCTTGATCGAAGAAAATTCAAAACGTTTAAAAGTGCGCAGCGATAAGTCCCTCCTGACTTTGAATTTAAAACAATTTATGTCAGAACGCGATCAGGAGGAGCTGGCTAATGAAAAATATAAAGGATTGAATGATGTCCTCAATGACCTGAAAGTAGACTTCCTGCAAGCTGATCAACTGACCTTCCCTGCTGACACGGTGAAGATGGAACGCTATAAGGGTTTATCAACTAATGTGAAAAAGGACCTGTATATCGATGAGAGTATTCACATCATTTATGACATGGTCGCCGAGCAACCAAAAGGTAAATTAGGTTATAAAAATTAATACGTAGAACCTTAAAGTTATAAATAAAGGGCTGGGAATATTTCCCGGCCTTTTTTATAAATTAAATTTTGAGAATGAATTTTTTCACCCTATACATTAAATCTGAAAGATGATTAATGAATAAATGGGTTTATAAAGCCCAGTCGGTTAGGAATTTTATTTTAGGATTTAGAGTCTTTGTAGTTTACAATTTCAAAATAATCGACTACTCTTCCCACGCTTTAGCCCGTTCTACAGCCCGGTGCCAGTGGTGCAAGCGGCTTTTTCGTTCATGTTCAGCCATGGTGGGTTGGAAGAAACGATCGGCTTTCCAGAGATCATCCAGATTTTCTTTTTTCCAAAAGCCGGCTCCTAACCCGGCAAACATCGCTGCACCTAAGGCCGTGCTTTCTTGTACGGTCGGGCGGGATACCCGGCAATGGCTGATATCTGCCTGGAACTGCATGAGTAGATTGTTAGTGGTGGCGCCACCATCTACGCGCATTTCCTGAAACGGGTAATGGCTGTCGTGTTGCATAGATTGAACCAGATCCTGACATTGGTAAGCAATGGCTTCTAAGGTAGCTCGGGCTATGTGAGCTTTGGTTGAACCCCGAGTTAAGCCAAGAAGAGTGCCGCGGGCGTATTGATCCCAGTATGGGGCGCCAAGACCAGTGAAAGCCGGTACCATCATCACTCCACCGCTGTCCGGTACGGAATTGGCCAGGGTTTCTACATCTTGTGAATTAGAGATAATCCCCAAACCGTCACGCAACCATTGGACTGCAGCTCCACCCACGAACACGGAACCCTCGAGGGCATAATGGTATTGACCATCTAGTCCCCAAGCCATGGTGGTGAGTAACCCTTGTGAGGATTGTACAGCATGATCCCCGGTGTACATTAGCATAAAACATCCCGTACCATAGGTATTTTTTACCATGCCGGGAACCACACATCTCTGACCAAACAATGCTGCCTGCTGATCTCCGGCTACTCCGGCAATGGGCACTTCAGCGCCAAAAATGGATTTATCCGTCATCCCGCAAATGCCTGATGATGGTCCTACAGTCGGCAATATTTCAGCAGGAACTTTAAGTAGTTCTAACAAGATTTCTCCCCAGCCATGGGTGTGGATGTTATAAAGCATGGTGCGGGATGCATTACTCACATCGGTGTAATGGGTGCGCCCTCCTGTTAATTTCCATATCAACCAGCTGTCAATTGTGCCACAAGCTAAATCAGCCAGATCCATGCCTTGAGCATGATGATCTAACAGCCACTTTATCTTGGTGCCAGAAAAGTAGGCATCAATGACCAAGCCGGTCTTACTCTGAATGACCTCGCTGTAGCCCTCCTTTTTTAGTTGATCACAATGGCCAGCCGTCCGCCGGTCTTGCCAGACGATAGCATTGGCTATAGGTAAACCGGTTTTTCGATTCCACACCACCGTGGTTTCACGCTGATTCGTTATACCAATGGCTTTAATGTCGGTGGGTTTTATGCGGGCTTTTTGAATCACTTGTAAAATAGTGTTCAATTGCGAGGACCAAATTTCTTCAGGGTCATGCTCCACCCAGCCGGGTTGTGGAAAATGTTGATTAAAAGGTTGCTGGGCTACAGTGACTAAATCACCATCCTCATTAAACAATAAAGAGCGGGAACTGGTCGTACCCTGATCTATAGCTAAAATGTAACCGGACATAGGATTTATTTGCTTTCACATAAAAATATGAATCCTCGCCTGATTGTAAGATTATCTTTACTAAATTTGACCCGGAAAAAAAATCTTTATCCCATTCACATGTTCTCCTGCAAAGAGAGGTCAGATATTATACACCGATTGTCTCAAGGAGAATTTGATATTTTAGTACTGGGTGGTGGGATTACCGGAGCCGGTATAGCGTTAGATGCTGCGGCGCGTGGTCTCAAAGTGGCCCTAATCGAAAAACACGATTTTGCGTTTGGCACCAGTAGCCGTTCTACCAAACTTATTCATGGAGGATTGCGTTATTTGAAACAATTGCAATTCGGCCTGGTCAAAGAAGTAGGCAGGGAAAGGCGGACAGTCTACCAAAACGCCTTACATCTGGTTCGTCCCCAGAAAATGTTATTGCCCATAGTCAAAGGAGGCAGCTTGGGTAAATGGAGTATGAAGGTCGCTTTAAATTTGTACGACCGCCTGGCTGGAGTGGAGCACCATGAAAAACACCTCATCCTCAACAAACAAAATACATTCCTTTCAGAGCCTCTTTTAAACCACTCCCAAACTTTAGGCTCAGGTCTTTATTATGAATACCGCACAGACGATAACCGCTTGGTGATCGAAATCATGAAAAAAGCGGTAGAAATGGGTGCTTTGTGTTTAAATTATCTAAGCTTTAAACAATTCCTCTACGAACAAGACAAAATATCCGGGGGAGAATTTTCTACAGATGGCGACAAGTCAATAACCATCAAAGCCCGGGTAGTCATCAATGCTACGGGGCCTTGGGTAGATGAAATACGCCAGCAGGACCGCAAAGAAGTATTTACTAAAAAATTGTTTTTATCCAAAGGGGTTCACCTGACCGTTTCCCGCACCAAACTGCCGTTGCGTCAAAGTGTTTATTTCGATGTTCATCAGGATAAACGCATGATCTTTGCGGTACCGAGAGATAATGTGGTTTATATTGGCACTACCGATACTGCATATCCAGGTTTGCCGGAAAACCCCTCTATTGATTCTCAGGATGTGCAATATCTTCTGAATGCAGTGAACCACTTGTTTCCGGAGGCAAAATTGACCACATCGGATGTATTGTCCGGTTGGGCGGGTGTGCGGCCTTTGATTTATGAAGAAGGAAAA
>JAYRWN010000308.1:0-1503 GCA_041917975.1 Saprospiraceae bacterium
GAATCTAAGCATTGTCAAGGAGGCCATCAATCTGGATGAAGTGACAGTCAGGGCTCAGGCGGCGAATGCCAGCGTACAAAATGCCCAGGTGGGGGTACAGACTCTGGATGTAAAAAGTGTAAATAAAATAGCTTCTTTATTGGGTGAAGCGGACATTATTAAAAACCTGCTGTTGTACCCGGGCGTAAGTACCGTGGGTGAGGGGGCTTTAGGATTTAACGTACGTGGTGGTCAGGTGGATCAAAATCTCATCTTACAAGATGACGGCATTGTGTTTAATCCTTCTCATGCCTTAGGTTTTTTCAGTACATTTAATCACGACATTATCCAAGGTGTGGATCTCTACAAAGGCAATATGCCGGCAGAATTTGGCGGACGTATTGCCAGTGTATTGGACGTGGAAATGAAAGATGGCAGTTTTGAACAATTCAAAGCCAAAGCCAGTATCAGTCCGGTCAGCGCCAAAATCAGCGCTGAGCTGCCGGTGGTGAAAGGAGTCAGTTCTTTATTAGGTAGTTTTCGGTCGTCATATATCAACTGGATTTTAGATGCTACACGAATTCTTTCCTTAAAAAACTCTTCCAGTTTTTTTTATGATGCTAACCTGCGTTATACACAAAAAATAGGTCAAAAGAATACGCTTATCCTTAGCGGTTATGCTTCCCAGGATGAATTTTTCTTTAACAATGAATTTGGATTCGACTACGATAATCGCATGGGGCAGGTCATTCTCAAGTCTATTTTTAGTCCCCGTTTTTTTTCGCGTTTTAGTTTTACAATCAACCGTTATCTCAGTTCGCAATATGATTTAGCTGGTCTTGATGGGGCCAGACAAGAAAACAACATTAATTATTTGCAGGGGAAACAAGTATTTTCTTACATACCACGAACAGGATTACGCCTGGATTTAGGTTTGTCCAGTGTTCTGTATCTGGTGGACCCCGGCAAACGCAGTCCTTATGGAGAAGATTCCGAAATAGCTCCGGTTAATTTAGATCAAGAAAAAGGTCTGGAATCAGCCGTGTTTATTAATTCCGAGTGGTCGGTATCGGACCAATTCCAAATTAACGCCGGTTTGCGGGGAGTCCTTTATCAATTTCTTGGTCCACAAACCTTATTTACCTATCAAAACATGGACCGGCCTGACCGTAATGAGATCACCGGAACAAAAAATTACGCTAAAGGGACCATAAAAAGTTATACTTCCATTGAGCCCAGGATATCCCTGCGCCTGAATATAGATGATCAATCATCGCTTAAGGCCGGTTATAGCCGGACTGCCCAGTTTTTAAACCAAATATTTAATACGGATTCACCAACACCCAACAGTTATTGGCAATTAGCCAATCCATTTATTGCACCTTCACGGTCTCATAATGGATCAGTAGGCTGGTTTAGAAATTTTTCCAACAATAACTGGGAGACTTCATTAGAAATATATGGCCGGTTGGCTGATAAAGTATATGATTACCGGGATTTTGCCGAATTAAATGTCAATGACCA
>JAYRWN010000309.1:0-3674 GCA_041917975.1 Saprospiraceae bacterium
CAGCCAAATGCCACTATTCGGTTGATTAACGTAAGAGATCACCTGCTCTAACATGGTTACGCGGGTGGTTTGAAAGGCTTCACCACCGATTTCATGTCCGGCAAGGACCAGCCATTTTCCATTTTTCACCGCTGCATCCACCATAGGCTTGATTTGTTCAAAACTTTTACCGTCAGATTCTACACCCATCAATTGCGCAAAGTCGGCATATAAGGGGTCATTCGGTGCTTCATCCAGCCAACCCCGACCAGAACTGAATAACTCAGCCACCAACGGCACATAACTTTGGGTCTGAGTTCCTCGGCCCACATAAGTTTGACCGCAACTGTAAGCGAAGGACACCGGGGTAACCCCCAGCATATCATGAATGGCGTCATTGGCAGCGAGCAACTCACGGCGCATGGACGCCAGGTTATAGGTCTCCAGGCCTTTGGAGCGGGCCCAGTCAAAATTTTCGGAGCAGGGATGGACGACCGTGTGGTTGCCTATTTCGTGTCCCGCTTTGACGGCTTTTTGCCATTTTTCCAGGCGTGATTCCATGGCTCCGGGATTGACGTAATAGGTGACCCGGGTTCCGGATTTGGCGAAAAGATCAAGGCCGACATCGACATTGCTCAGCCGCGCATCATCAAAAGTGAGACTAATGGCCGCCTTTTTACCCTCCGGCCAGGAGAACAAAGGGGCCTGGGCTAACACCCTGGCGGTTATAGCAAGCACAAAAAAAACTGTAAAAGCGCATGTTGGCTTCATAAGCTTTAATTTATAAAATTATGCATTTAAGGTGGCCGTGCGGCCGCTAACCAGAACGTGTTGCACATCTATTTGCCCATAATACACCTTAAGTGACGGTTTACCCTTTTGCAGGGTGACGGTACCAAAGCCGCGTTCGGTAGCCAGAAAAGAAGTAAAATCACCGACTTGGGAATGAATATACAACGTTTTGTCAACCGCGTCATACCGCACACCGGTCAAAGCCTGCAATAAACCATAACTGCTCATGGCCCGGGCATACCAATGGCCGCATTCGTATTCGTTAAACGGGTTACGCACCTTGCCGGAGTAACGGTCACGACAAGTCCTGACAATCTGCAATCCGGCTTCTACCTCGCCGTGTAACATCAGGTGAGCGGCAACCTGATATTCGATACCGGTCCACACTTCATCACTGTAGACAAAAGGCAAGGAAAGTTTGCCTCCTTTGGGCCAGGAACACAAAATCAATCCGCCATCTTCACCTAAGGCGAAAGACGGTCGCTGAGGATTAGCGTGATGAACCAAGGTGGACTTCAGGTTATACTTATGTACAGCCTGGAGATGACTGCGGACTTTCTGCCGGTCCAGTGGATCCGGCAACCCGCACATTTCGGCGATCCAGCTTCCTAATACGCCGTCAGACAGGCATCCGGTACCATATTGATACTTTGGCCCTTCCTGATAAAGGAGTGTTTTGGCTTCCTCGGAATAACCTCCGCCAAAAGTGACAGTTGAAGGGTCCAGTGGGCTGGGAGCCCTTAACCCTTCATATTGGATTTTCTGAATAAAATATTGACCGTTATATAATTCCGTTTCAGTATAGGCTTTTCCTTTTTTGGCCAAGTCCTCATAAAGGGAGATGTCCTCACCAAGATGGCGGCCCATGCTGATCAGGGCGTGCAAAGCACCCAGATAAAAACTGTTATGCATGCCATCCGGTCCCCAAAATTCGATATCATACGTGTTGTGATGAGGTTCTTCGATCAGGCCGGCGTGGCGCGGATCCCAGGTTTGGATACAATAATCCAGACTGCGTCTGACCATGGGATACATTTTGCGCAACCAGTCATTGTCCCCGCTGATACGCCACTCCCGGTAAGCCTTCATGATGCCTCCCAATTGGCCATCAGCAGCGGCATGAAAATCATGGTCTTGCGGCCGGATCGGTAAAGCCGCTCTAAAGGTCTGGTGCCCTTCAGCGCTCTGGCTTTCACAAAACTCGGTATGACGCAAGGAGCGCTCCAGAGCTGGAAATAAATGCGGTACAGCCTGAGCATAATTCCAGACATGGGTGCAGGAGCCGTGACAACAGCCCCAGGTATCGCCACACCCTTCGTAATTCCACATGCGGCCATCGTATTGGCGAAGGACCGTCGGAGACTTGAGAATGGTTAAATTGGCAGCTACTGCTTCGAGGACCTCCGGTGGCAGGGTAGAAGCATAAAACGCATCGCGAAACAAAGCGGATCGCGAGCGAAGGTCTTGATAGTTATCTTTCCAAAACGAGGCTACTTCGCGCACATCCTTAAAGCGTTTGCTGTACCAGGGTTTGTAATACTCACCCGCAAAGTCTTCATCATATTTATCCAACATAAGTACCGATGGGGAGGAACAACACCCTGAAGCCGGATCACAATTGGTCTTTTCCACGGTGCGTCCAAACTGCAGGTCAGAGTCCGGTGTATACCAACTCATCATCACCCGGATGGATTTAATCCCGCCGGCACTTAACTTAAAAGGTATAAATAAGCTGGCCCCAGGGGCATCTTTATCCACGGGAGGGATGGCATTCAGGGTACCGTCCCGGGCGGCATTCCAGGCCATAGTAAAGGGATCCCACCAGCCTCCACGGAACCAGCAATGGTTCACCACTGTCGCCGGGTCATCGGTAAAAATGGCAAAATCGCTGCGCATAGCTAACCGGTCTAAGGTACTCTTTTCAGACAAAATAAAGCCGGAAGGAAAAGATTCGATGGCGTTATTTCCGTTGGCCAGACGCAAAAAATTCCTACTGTGGTAGGAAAAAACCAAGTTTAACGGTTGACCGCCTTTATTGATGAATACATATTCCAGGGCGCCAACCGGAAGACTAGAGTAGTCATCATCACCAGGAATAAATGGGCTCCATCCGGTCAGGCGCACATTGACCGGCATAGCCGGATCCTCCAGGTCTATTTCTGCAAATGGGAAACGGGTGGTAAAAGATGCCTGGGCAAAATGGGGTAGTCCGGTAGTTGCTCCCCCGGAACCATTCCCTGAGCCGGGATTACCGAACTTTTTCCAATCCGGCACCGGCCCTTCGATGACTTTGGCCAGGTGTGGCGACCCCTGTACAGTTATCGCCGCAAAACAATCGGGAGAGTTAAAGATATCCGGTTTATGCCTCACGGAGAGGTGGGACAAAGACCCCGTCCCTTCGAGGCAAAACATGCCTGCGCCCAGGCCTCCGATGGGAAAAGCCACCCGGTTAAGGTATTCTCCGCGGTAGGGAGCATTATATTGACGGCCTTTCTTTTTTGCGTTGACCTCTGGTATTGAGTCCTCATCCGCTGAGGATATCATGTTCTGCGGTGCCACGGCCAAGGTCACCCCACTCAGACCTACCTTTTTGATAAAATTCCTCCGGCTTGGTTTCTGTGCCATATTTGTATGAGATTTTGCCCGCTCTAAATATAAACAAAAGCCGCAAATCCAAGCGGTAATAAATTGAAAGATGAACTGGTCAAAAACCGATTAGTTATTTCTTTTTGCGCTCCTTGATGATTCTGCTAAAATTAGATGGCAACAAGCGGATACTGTTGCCGGTAAGCCGTTCTATGGTATAAGCCAGGAGGATATAAGATTCGGTGAGGCCGGGCACCGGTACAAAAAACACGGTAAAAAAAGGCAGAAATTTGGGAACATCCTTAAGTTGGGCAAAA
>JAYRWN010000310.1:0-9720 GCA_041917975.1 Saprospiraceae bacterium
CAATCCTTTCGATCTGCGCCGTTCTGCCGGAGGTGGCTTAAGGGTATTCCTACCCATGTTTGGTCTGCTGGGTTTTGACTACGGCTTTGGATTTGATAAGCCGGGCTTAATTCAAAATAAATCCAAGTGGACCGAATTCGGAAAATTCAGCATCGTGCTCGGGTTTGAGCCGGATTAATCTTCACTGACCAATTCCAAATCTATCTCCTGATAGTCCGTATCCACCTCGGTGACGCGCACTTTTACTTTTTGGCCGAAGGTGATCACTTTTCCGGAATGTAATCCCATCGCTCTTAATCTATTGTCAGCCACCGAAAAAGCTTCTTCCAAAGAATTGAATGGCACCAGGCCTTCGCATTTGTTGGCCATTAATTCTACGAAGAAACCTCTATCGATGATGCCCGATACCAGGCCTTCAAAGGTCTCGCCGATAAATTTTTCCAGATAGCGTACTTGCATGTATTTTGTAGACTCGCGCTCCGCCTCTACCGCCATGCGTTCCTGATTAGAAATGTATTTACATTGCTCCTCCAGTCGGCTCTTTTTCATCCGGAAAGGGGCTTCCAGGTTTTTTTCCAAGATTCTATGCACTAAAACATCGGCATACCTACGGATGGGAGAGGTAAAATGGGTATAAAATTTAAATCCTAAACCAAAATGGCCAATGTTGTTGGTGGTATAAACCGCTTTAGCCATAGAACGGATCGCTAATGGGGCCAATATATGCAGACGTTCGTCTTTACGGGCAGCTTCCTGGATACGATTAAGCGATTTAGCTATGTTTAAGGGTGTCTGAGTGTCCAGCTGGTAGCCTAAGGTTTGGGCAAATAATGCAAAGTCCCCAATCTTATCCGGGTCAGGTAAATCGTGCACCCGATAGACTAGGGGTATTTCCTGATCACGCCCTTTTTGGGCTATCAGGGTGGCTACTTCGCGATTGGCCAGTAACATAAAATCTTCGATCAATAAATGGGTCTCCTTGCGTTCCTTGACAAATAAGCTGATCGGTTCTCCATCTTCATTCAGCTCAAACTGCACTTCATCCGTTTCAAACTGAATCGCTCCGCCTTTAATGTTTTTTTGGCGTAAATGCTGGGCAATGCGGTTTAATTCTTTCAACGGTTGTGCATGTTTGCCCTTGCCATGGTCAATAATTTTCTGAGCTTCTTCATAGGAAAAACGTTGGTCGGAATGGATAATGGTCTTGCCAAACCAACGTTGGATAATGTCCAGTTTTCGGTTAAACACAAATACTGCTGAAAAAGTGAGTTTATCCGTGTGTGGATTTAAAGAGCACAAATCATTAGACAGTTTTTCAGGCAGCATGGGTAGAACACGATCCACTAAATACACGGAGGTGGCTCTACGAAAGGCTTCCTGGTCTAACGCACTTCCAGGCTGAAGATAATGCGTCACATCAGCAATATGTACACCGACTTCAATAGACTCGTCGGGCAACACCTGATAGGACAAGGCATCATCAAAATCCTTGGCCGTTGCAGGGTCAATGGTGAATGTGAGCACCTGACGAAAATCGCGGCGCTTTTTGATTTCCTCAGAAGATATTTCAGCTGGAATTGCTTCACTTTGCTCTCGGGCTTCCTCCGGATAATGCAGATTAAATCCTTTCGATATCAGAATGGATTTCATGGCATAATCCCGGTCACCTTCCGGTAAGACCTCCATAATTTCGCCCAATACCGTATTATGCCCATAATCCCAGTTGGTCACTTTTATCACCACCTTGGCACCACTTTCCAGGTCTTGCTCTCCGTCATAATGTTTGATCAGAATATCAAAGGGAATTAATGGATTAGCCGGTGTAACAGTAATTTTCTTCTTGCTGAGGAAGACTGTGCCGATTATTTGTTCAGTAAATCGTTTAACGATTTGTACTATTTCGCCCTGGGGCTTGCCGAATTTACGGGATGGATGCATTTGAACTTTTACGATATCTCTGGCCATGGCCATGTTCAGGTATTTGGCAGGGATATAGACGTCCTGGGGCTGATTTTCAACGATCACATAGCCTGCACCGCTCCGGGCCAAATCCAACCGTCCTTCCACATATTTGATAAACGTTTGTTTGGCCGATGTACTGAAGTAATATTGTTGACTGGCTGTTTTACTGAGAATACCTTGGGCAG
This sequence comes from Saprospiraceae bacterium, assembly GCA_041917975.1. GTDB lineage: Bacteria > Bacteroidota > Bacteroidia > Chitinophagales > Saprospiraceae > JAYRWN01. The sequence goes on from JAYRWN010000310.1 coordinate 2,148, forward strand.
TTAGGGAATGCAAGGCATGTTTAAATTCCGGGGTTACTTCTCGTCCAATCTTTTTTGCCAACTGGTTTTCGGCGAGTTTTCGGCGGGTATTATTTTTGAAGTACTGGAGGATGTCTTGTTTTAGATTGTGCTGATCCGGTGTTTTTTTTTGTTTCATTTTATCATCCTAGTGGGTGATTTTTTTAAAAGAATGAAAAGCGATCAATTGAATTCGGCTCTGGAATTATAGATAAATCCGTTATCCAATATTTCCAGATAGTAGTTTAAGGAGGCTTGGCTATCGAATTGTGCTCCTTGTTGTTTACCCTCCACCACGTTTATGATCAGATCTTCGCTGATTAATGCCATTTTGCGCCATATGGTATCCTCTTTCGTTATCATCCCGGCAATAGACTCGATTTGCAATAAAGTACCACGAGGATCATAAGTCAGCAGGAAATATTCATAGTGAAGTAAACCTGCTTTCCAAACCACAATAGCATGGAATTTATCTTTTTCAGTATGGCGAAAACAAGGAATAAATTCGGTGTATTCATCCACGGGGCCGAGAATTTCCGCTAAAAATTGATCGATCATCAATCCCGGTAAAGGGGTATTGACCTGACTGAACGTGTGGTGGGCCTCCTCATTTAAGGTTACCGGAAACTCAATGGTTGGAAAGGCATTGAGAAACTGGGCAAAGGTGAATTTTTTAGTTTGCATTTAAACTTTATGACGCAAAATTAAGGACAATGTTTAGACTTTATCTAAATAATGTGGTCAAACGCCAGAGTATTTTTTTATTCTGGGGTTTAAGCCCTATCTTTAGCCGGCCTAAAAAAGCTCAATATAAAGTTTATAAGTATGGGATGGTTTAGCGATTTTCTCACCTCTTCACTGGGCCGTAAATTGGTGATGAGTATAAGTGGGTTATTTCTCATGTTGTTTTTAGTGGTGCATTTGATCGGCAATTTACAATTGTTGGCTGCGGATGGTGGGCAGAAATTTAATGTGTATACTCAGTTTATGACCCACAATCCACTGATTAAGACCATCAGTTATGTTTTATATCTTACCATTCTACTGCACGCCGTTCAAGGAACCCTCATTTGGGCCTATAACAAGAGTGCCAAAGGTGTGGGCTATGCGGTGAAGACTGGTGCTAACGCCTCTTTGGCTTCCAGATATATGTTTATGCTGGGGGCATTCATATTTATTTTTCTGATAATCCACCTTTACCAATTTTGGCTACAGATGAAACTGGGCAATACAGCCATGATAAATTACGGTGATGAACAGGTGAAAGACCTTTATACTCTGGTTTCATCAGCTTACGCCAACCTATTTTATGTTCTGTTTTATGTGGTGAGTATGGTCTTTCTAGGTTATCATTTATGGCATGGTTTTCAGTCGGCTTTTCAAACCCTCGGCCTTAATCATCCCAAATACAATGGATTAATTCAATTAACCGGTAAGATTTATGCGGTGGTGATCCCGGCTGGATTTGCCATTATTCCTTTGATCATGTATTTCTCGAAATAAAGTCTAATCATTATGAAACTGGATGCCAAAATACCTGCCGGACCATTGGCAGAGAAATGGACAAAGTATAAAAGTACTATTCCCCTGGTAGCGCCGAACAATAAGCGTCGTCTGGAGGTCATTGTGGTCGGGACCGGACTTGCCGGCGCTGCAGCTGCTGCCTCTTTAGGCGAACTGGGTTATAATGTAAAGTGCTTCACTTTTCACGATAGTCCCCGGCGCGCCCATAGTATTGCCGCCCAGGGTGGTATTAATGCTGCGAAGAACTATGCCAACGATGGTGACAGCGTTTATCGCTTATTTTATGATACCATCAAGGGTGGTGATTACCGCGCCAGAGAAGCCAACGTTTACCGTCTGGCTGAAGTCAGTACCGACATCATTGATCAATGCGTAGCTCAAGGGGTTCCTTTTGCCCGGGAATATGGTGGATTGTTAGAAAACCGCTCTTTCGGTGGCGTGCAGGTATCCCGTACGTTTTATGCCCGCGGTCAAACCGGACAACAATTATTGATTGGAGCTTACCAGGCTTTATCGCGCCAAATCTCTACCGGGGCTGTGACCATGTACAATCGGCACGAGATGCTGGATGTCGTCATCATCGACGGTAAAGCGCGTGGTATCATTGCCCGCAATTTATTAACCGGAGAATTGGAACGGCACGCAGCCCACTGTGTCGTCTTGGCCACCGGCGGTTATGGCAACGTATTTTATTTATCCACAAACGCCATGGGCTGTAATGTAACGGCCGCCTGGCGGGCCGTAAATCGGGGAGCTCTGATGGCCAACCCCTGCTTTACGCAAATTCACCCCACCTGCATTCCGGTTTCCGGGGATTATCAGTCTAAGTTAACCCTGATGTCCGAATCCTTGCGCAACGACGGCCGGGTGTGGGTACCTAAAAGTAAAGAAGATGTGCTGGCCATACGCTCAGGAACCAAAAAACCAACCGATCTGCCGGAAGAAGCCCGCGATTATTTCCTTGAGCGGCGTTATCCGGCTTTTGGTAATCTGGTTCCTCGGGATGTGGCTTCCCGAGCAGCAAAAAAAGCTTGTGATGAGGGGTTCGGTGTGAATAGTTCCGGATTGGCCGTATATCTGGATTTTTCCGCTGCCATTCAACGCTATGGCAAGTCTAAAGCTCACCTTGCGGGCATCAATAATCCCGATCAAGCCACCGTTACAAAATTAGGTGAAGAAGAGATTTCAGAGAAATATGGCAACCTCTTCGAAATGTACGAAAAGATCACCGGGGTAGATCCTTACAAATCACCGATGATGATCTATCCGGCGGTGCACTATACCATGGGTGGATTATGGGTAGATTACAATCTGGAAACTAATGTTCCGGGACTCTTTGCTCTCGGAGAATGTAATTTTTCTGATCACGGAGCCAACCGGCTAGGCGCATCTGCACTCATGCAGGGCCTCGCTGATGGTTATTTTGTTCTTCCTTATACCATTGGCATCTTCCTGTCTAACGAAATACGCACCCCCCGTTTCGATACCAATGCCCCGGAATTTAAGGCCGCCGAAGACGTTACTCGCAGTCGACTCGAACAGTTGTTGCATATAAACGGATCCCGCTCAGTTGAAAGTTACCACCGGGAGTTAGGTCTGATCATGTGGGATTATTGTGGCATGTCCAGAACCAAAGAAGGGTTATTGGAAGCTCGGGTCAAAGTCCGCGTACTTCGTCAGGATTTTTGGTCCAACGTATTTGTCCCCGGCACTATGAATGAGTTTAATCCTGAACTGGAAAAAGCAGCCCGGGTGGCTGATTTTATAGAGATGGGTGAGTTGATGATCCTCGATGCGCTGAATAGAAATGAATCGTGTGGAGGCCACTTTAGAGAAGAATATCAAAGTGGGGAAGGTGAAGCAGCCCGCGATGATGCTAATTATACTTATGTGGCTGCTTGGTTATGGAAACGGGATCAGGAAGACCCGGAAATGATTAAAGAATCTTTAGTCTACGAAAATATTGAATTAAAAACCCGTAGTTATAAATAGTACAACGGTCCGTTATGAAATTAAACTTAAAGATCTGGCGTCAGAAAAATCCTGCTGACAAAGGTAGATTCGAAACTTATGAAGTGGTGGCTAATGAGCATATGTCCTTCCTGGAAATGCTGGATGTGCTTAATCAAAACCTGATCGAAAAAAAGCAAGAACCGGTAGCCTTTGATCACGATTGTCGCGAAGGCATCTGTGGCGCCTGTAGCATGGTAATTAACGGCCGGGCTCACGGGCCCAATGGCGGTACAACCACTTGTCAACTACATATGCGTTTTTTTAAAGCCGGGGATACTATTACCATCGAACCCTACCGGGCCAGATCATTTCCGGTCATCAAGGATTTGGTGGTGGATCGCTCCGCATTTGATCGCATCATTCAAGCCGGCGGATATGTGTCAGTAAACACCGGACAAGCTGTAGACGGCAACACCATACCTATAGAAAAAGACCAAGCCGGAAAAGCTTTTGATGCTGCGGCTTGTATTGGCTGCGGTGCCTGCGTGGCTGCTTGTCCTAACGGCTCCGCAATGTTGTTTACCGCGGCCAAAGTATCTCATCTGGCTTTGCTGCCGCAAGGCAGAGTTGAAGCTGCTCAGCGGGTCCAGGCTATGGTCAAACAAATGGATAAAGAAGGTTTTGGGATGTGTTCAAACATCCGGGCTTGTGAGGTGGAATGTCCAAAATCCATTTCTACCGATAACATTGCCCGTATGAATCGTGAATATTTTTCAGCGTCAGTCACCAGTGACAAATAGATACTCACTGTTTATTTTTCAAACTGCCGGATCAGCCACTCTTTTTCCCAGAAGTTTTCGGTAGTCTTTATTTTCGTTAGGGTTTGTTGGACTAGTAGTTTACTCATACTGGGACGTTTTAATAACAAAGTGGTATATCGCAACAGATTTAAAAATGCTTGTTTATGCCATCCCATCACTTTATGCCGGTATAAAAATGCTTTCATCGCGGTCAATTGGTAATCAAGTGTCTCGTGTTCACCGGCTTCATAGTAGACTTTAATCAACAACGATTTCGCCACCAAATGATTGAGCAAATTGCGAAAATCCGCCTTTTGTAATAAGGTCAGGGCTGCGCTGTAATTTTTCCGGCTGTAGGCCAAACGAGCCAAGTTTAATGCCATGGACCCTTCCCGGTCTTCATCCAACAGATCCGCACTGTGCGTGCGAATAAATCGTTCAGCCCAGTCCAAATCCCCGATCTTTAACGCCAGTGCGACTATATTGGAGAAGGTGAGATAAGACATCCCTTCTTTAAACAGGTTTTTATTCAAGATACGTTTATAAATATCCAAAGCGGTTTGTTCAAACTCTTTTTGACCTTTGTTGAGTTGTCGAATGCAAAAATTATTGGCCGCTAGATAGAGGTCACGTTGCTCATTTTCAGGCAAAAGCCCATGATAGTTCTCTAAGTGGTGATAAAACTGATAAAAATTTTCTTGCTGCTGTGGATCTGTGATCAGACGATAATAAGCCAGGTATACTTCTATAGCCGGAACCAAAGGCCGGGTCCGGGTTTTAAGGTAGTCGAGTATAAATGGAAGAACACCCAGGTCAAAATGAGTATCATAGACGGACTGATTAGCCAGAAGATAACAGGTTTGTCGTAAAATGGCACTAATGTAAGCATCATCCAACAGTTCAAAATGTGACTGCAATTCCTGACCTGAATCTTTTTGCTGATGTTGGGTCAGCAGGGTCTTTTGATAACTCAGTTTATACTGGTGCCAATGATAATCCGCATTACGCAGATTCTGTCGCTCGAGAGTTGCAGCTATTTGATGCAGTACAGCCTGTTGATTTTTGATTAGTTTACGTTCCTGGAACAAGTTTGATTTCCACCAGAGCACGTCCAACGATTTATCGTCCTGATGCAAGAAGATCAAATATTTTTCCAGATGTTTTAGAAGCTGGCTTTCAAGCAACCGCATCATTTGATCGTCATACATGCGGTCCGGAAATACTTTTAAAAACAAGAGTTGTTTTTCAGGAGGTTTGTCGACCTGAAATTCCTTCAGTAAGACCTGATAATACACTTTGCACGCCACAGGAACGTTATGAAATGGGGCTTCCAACCAATCCTGGCATCCTTGACGCTCTTGGAGATTCATGGTTTGAAAGGTCACCCAAAGTTTACTAAGTTTCTTCATTTACAAATTTTGTCAATCATAATCGTAATAAATTGATAATGTATAGTTTATGAAATTATATCATTATATTACCCGTTTACAAAATAAAAAATTCGTGGTTGATTACAGGTTATTTTTACAACACCTTTGTTTTTGTAATTCCTCAAGCATGTTTTATACGCGTCTGAAAAGATGGATTTGGTTAGCAAGCTTTGGCCTTTTGACTTCCTCAGGCCTGGCTCAAAAGGCAAGTTTAAATCTTGAGGTCGCGACAGGTAACGCTAAAAGCAGAGTCTATATTACCCTGACCTCCGACAGATCATTGTTAGGAATGCAATTTAGCCTAAAGTGGAATCCTTCGCGGGCTACTTTTGATCAATTAATCACTATTCATCCCGCCGTAAATCGGCAGATTCATTTAAACACGGCCTCAGCCGCCCAAGGTAGTCTGTCTTTAGCCTGGCTTACCGATAATTTAGTGTCCGGTTACACCTTCCGGCCTGATGATACCCTCCTAGTCATTGAGTTTAATTTACTTTCTACGGATGATCCTCAGTTCCGTTTCTCTAATCAGCCTACCCCTCTAGAATTTGTAGACATCCATGGTGGCGTTGTACAAGTGCTAACCAGTGATGGTTTAAGCACCGGCGCTTTGATCAGGGGGTATGTTTTCCATGATAATGGAGACTGTCAGCGCGGACAGGATCCCGCTGTGGCTAATTGGTTCGTTATTGCCGTAGACCAATCGGGAAGTGACCGCCGTTATCAGCAGGTGACCGATACCGGTGGATACTTTTCTATGTTAGTACCGATGGGTAATTATCGGGTGTTTGCCTTTCCACCCAACATTGTTTGGTACACCTGTGAAGAAGACTATAAGATTACCTTTGACACTAACCATCAGGATACATTCTTAAATATCGGTGCCCAAGCCCTGGTAGATTGTCCGGATTTACATCTTTCTTTTAGCAGTTATCGCTTGCGTCGTTGTGCTGAAAATCAATTCAAAGCCATTTATTACAATTTCGGATCGGCACCCGCAGAGAATGCGTACATCTCCGCTGTGCTTGATCCTGGTTTAACCATGGTTTCTGCCTCTGTCCCCTATTCCCAATCCGGCAACATCGTTACCTTTAACTTGGGCACCATTCCTTCCGGTGCCAAGGGTGAATTCGATGCTTTCATTAAAGTAGACTGTGATATACCCCTAGGTGTTACGCATTGCGTCGAAGCAACCATATTCCCAAACAACGTTTGTGAAGAACCTTCTTCTACCTGGTCCGGCGCCAGTCTTGAAGTTCGCGCCGATTGTGAACGAGATTCAGCCGTTTTTGTTATCCAAAACACCGGTCAAGGTGATATGGTCAGCCCGGAAAGTTTCGTGATTACCGAAGACGTGGTAGCCTTTTTAAAAGATTTCGTCCAGTTACCCAAACTCACCGGCAAACGTGTGTCTATACATTCTACCGGTAAAACATATCGCCTGGAAGTAGATCAGGTGCCCAATCATCCGGGTAATCGCATTCCGCGGGCTTTTGTACAAGGGTGTGGTTCTTTAGACCCCGCTAGCCTGGATATTGTCAATCAATTTGAAGAGGATGATCGTGATCCCTACCGTTCCATCCTCTGCCGGCAAAGTATCGACTCCTACCCGTCCAATGAGCTGATCACGCAGCCAACCGGGGTAAGTAATGCCCATTATATTCTACCCACCACTCCCATAGAGTATCAGATTCATTTTCAGAATATCGGTACTGCCCCAGCCAATAATATCATCATCTACGACACGCTTTCCGAACATTTGGATTATACATCCATATTTTTTGGTGCTGCTTCGCACAACTATCGCGTGGAGTTTGTTGAGCAAAATGTGGTGCGTTTCTCTTTTAA
>JAYRWN010000311.1:0-6373 GCA_041917975.1 Saprospiraceae bacterium
TGCCCCAGTGTGGTTATTGTCAGGCCGGGCAGATCATGAATGCTGTAGCCTTTCTGAAAGCCAATCCCAATCCTTCCGATGAAGCCATCGAAGGGGCCATGGATGGCAATCTGTGCCGTTGTGGCACTTATACGCGCATCAGAGCGGCCATTAAAACGGCGGCGAATAAAATGTAAATAATTAATTGACCTCAAACGTCTTATTCATCTAAAGAATTTATGATATGACAACAGTTAAAACCACCTATGGCCGCCGTTCTTTCTTAAAAGCTACCGCAGCAGCCGGGGGAGGACTCTTAATAGGATTCAGCTGGATGACCGGATGTAAACCTTCTGCAGGGACTCGTACGGTCCAGACTATGCCCAAAGAATGGTTTGACCTTACCGGATATTTAAAAATAGGTGATAATGGCCTGGTGACCATCATGTCACCAAACCCGGAGATCGGCCAGAATGTCAAAACATCCATGCCGATGATCGTAGCCGAAGAACTGGATGTAGATTGGGCAAATGTGGTGGTCGAGCAAGCTCCCCTGAATACGGCCATATTTACCCGCCAACTGGCAGGAGGCAGTCAGTCCATTCGCCAAAGTTGGAAAGCCCTGCGCACGGCCGGGGCTTCTGCCCGCACCATGCTTATCGAAGCCGCTGCCCAGGCGTGGCAAGTACCGGCTTCAGAAATCATCACCGAGGCCGGTGTTTTGATCCATAAAAGCAGTGGCAAAAAAGCCGGATACGGAGAGATGGCTGCCGCCGCGGTTAAAATACCGGTGCCCAAAGAAGTACAGCTCAAAGATCTCCAAGACTTCAAAATTATCGGCACCTCCCGCAAAAATGTAGATGGCCAGAAAATTGTGACCGGACAACCCTTATTTGGACTGGATTACCGACGTGAGGGTATGCTGATAGCCATGATCGTCCACCCTCCGGCTTTTGGTATGAAACTAAAATCCCTGGATGATTCCATGGCCAGAGCTATGCCTGGCATAAAAGATGTCTTCACTATTAATACATATCAGGATGATTTTGCCAAGAGCTTTGCCGATACTACCGCTTTTAATGAACTGGTGGTAGTGGTCGGTCAGACCACCTGGGAAGTGCTGAATGCCAAGAAAGCCTTAAAGGCCGAATGGGAGCCGGCAGGTGAACGGATTACCTATGCCGACTTGTTCGGAAGAAAAACAACTACCCGCACCCCGGCGGGGCTCGAGAATACCCGCAGTCACTGGGAAAAGATGGAGGAATATGCCCTGACCAAAAATGATGCAGGCGGTGTATTTTCCGGGGAGGAATGGGCCTTCTCCCTGCAGAGGTCCAAACCGGTGAATGTAGTCCGCAAAGATGGCAATCCGGAAAAAGCGTTCAAAGAAGCTGCCCAGGTGATAGAACGGACCTACTCGGCACCTTTTTTAGCGCATAATACGATGGAGCCGATGAACTTTTTTGCCCATGTCACCGACGATAAGGCCGAACTGGTGGGACCGGTACAAACCCCTGAGTTTCTGGAAAAAAGTGCGGCGGCCCGCCTGAACCTTCCCTTGGAGAAAGTGGAACTGATGATGACCCGCATGGGTGGCGGATTCGGCCGCCGTCTTTATGGCCATTTTGTGGTAGAAGCGGCTGTGATCTCACAAAAAATGAAAGCGCCGATTAAGTTAATTTATTCCCGCGAGGACGATATGACTTATGGCAATTATCGTCCAGCTTACCACATCACTTACCGCGCGGCCCTCGATGATCAAAAAAACCTAACTGCTTTTCAGGTGCGTGCCGGCGGCATACCTGAAAGCCCCCTCGCTGCAAATCGTTTTCCGGCTGGAGCCGTGGAAAATTATCTGGCCGAAGAGTGGCAGATCGATTCCAACATCAGTACCGGAGCCTTTCGGGCTCCCCGCTCCAACTTTATTGCCGGGGCTGAACAGTCATTTTTGGATGAAGTAGCGGAAGTCATGGGAAAAGACCCGATCGCCTTCCGCCTGGAACTGCTGGAAAGAGCCAAGACCAATCCGGTAGGCCAAAACAATGATTATGATGCAGCCCGTTATGCCGGCGTTCTGGAACTGGTGCGGGACAAGTCAGGATGGCAGGAATCCAAGCCGGATGTCGCCCGGGGTGTTGCCGCTTATTTTTGCCACAACACTTATGTGGCGGAAGTCGTGGACATGACCGTGAAGGATGGCAAACCGGTAGTCCAACACGTTCATTGTGCAGTGGATTGCGGCATCGTGGTCAACCCTATTGCTGCGATCAACCTGGCAGAAGGAGGCGTGGTAGATGGTATTGGTCATGGCCTTTACAGTGCTTTGACTTTTAAAGAAGGCACACCGGAACAGAGCAACTTTGACAAGTACCGCCTCATCAGGCACAGTGAAGCGCCAAAAGCCATCGATGTGCATTTCGTTCAAAACGATTATGATCCAACCGGATTGGGTGAACCACTAAATCCTCCGGTCATCGGCGCCTGGGCTAACGCCATGTATAAAGCTACCGGCAAACGCGTGTATCACCAGCCCTTCCTCGGTGATAAACAGATATTAGGATAATCATCAATCTGGCTGCAATACAGCCTATGAAAGAAGTCAGAGAAATCATCAAAGCCTACTATACGGCTAAGGCAGCGGAAAAAAAAACCGCCTTGGCAACCGTGGTATTGGTCGAGGGGTCCAGTTATCGCCGGGCCGGTGCCCGCATGCTGATCACTGAAGACGGGCTTCTGACTGGAGCAATCAGCGGCGGATGCCTGGAAGGAGATGCCTTACGTAAGGCGCTGAGGGTGATTCAGGCCCAAAAAGCAGCCATCGTTATTTACGATACGATGGATGATGATGATGCAACTATCGGGCTGGGTACCGGCTGCAACGGCGTGGTGCACGTGCTCATCGAACCGATCCGTGGATCACAGGATATTCACCCCATTTATCTACTCCAAAAAGTCAATGAAAAACGCCAGCCCTGGGTCGTGATGACATTTTTTAATCGCCAGGACCGTTCCGGTATTCACCAGGGGACCCGATATATGATCAATGAACAAGGACAAACGATAGGCTCCTGTCCTTTTCCGGAGTTGAAATCCACCCTGCTCCAGGAAGCCAAACATGTCTTTTATGCCAAATCCAGTCAATGGATGGATTTTAGACTGGAAGAACAAACTCTAGCGGTATTTCTGGAGTTTATCCCCCCTACCCCGCAGCTGGTCATTGCCGGAGCCGGTAATGATGTGATCCCCTTGGTGCAGATGGCGGAGATATTGGGCTGGGACACCATTGTGGCCGATGGCCGGCCTAATTATGCTACATCCGGGCGTTTCGGCGGAGGATGTCAAATCGTGGTCGCCAAGCCGGAGCGAATATTGGAAAATATCACGGTAGATGAATACACCCTCTTTGCTTTGATGACCCATAACTATAATTACGACAAAGCCTTGTTGCATGAGCTGTGCCAGCGCCAGGTCAGCTACGTGGCCATGCTCGGCCCCAAGAAAAAAATAAACCGGATGGTGGAGGAATTTGTCGAAGAAGACCGGGCGTTGACCCCGGCCCAGCAAGACATCATCTATAGCCCAGCCGGCCTGGACCTCGGTGCTGAAACTGCCGAAGAAATTGCTCTGTCTATTCTAGCCGAAATGCGGGCCTTCCTGGCCGGCAAAACAATGCATTCTTTACGCTATAAACTAACCCCGATCCATAGCTTAGAAGAGTGAGAACAAAAAATACCGAGTCCCGATCTCTCTATCAATAAAGAGCCGATTTTTCCAGGTCAAATGAATTAAATCAGCTACGCTGAACCAATTTGCAAAACATGACTTGCAAAAGTTAATTATTTTACAAAAAATTAACTCCAATGAATTTCTGGTTATTACTCCTGGTAGCCCTGTATTTTTTTGTAATTAATTTTCGGACTCCCGGTTTATCATTCAACCGCATCGGTTGACCGCGTCATTTATTATTGCCCAAGGCGCAAATTGACTGATTTTTTTAGACCAAAAAATAATAAATAACTATAAAAATATAACTCCAATCCATGTCGTCCAACCATCTTTCCCGGCGCCGTTTTATTAACGTGGGTATACAGGGGTCTCTGACCAGCTTGACCATTCCATTTATGGCTACCCACTGCACTTCTGCATCAGAGCCTAACAAAGTGAAAGGAGCCTGTTACCATGATTGCCCTGACACCTGTAGTTGGGAGATGGAAGTCGAGGATGGTAAAATCAGATCCTTTAGCGCCAGTAAAAGTAATCCTTACACCAATGGCCGCTTGTGTGCTAAAATGGATGAGTTCCCCGCTCAAATCACTTTTCATCCGGAGCGATTGCTGACCCCGTTAAAAAGGACAGGTGCTAAAGGGGAAGGCAAATTTGAACCGATAAGTTGGGAACAGGCGTTGAGTGAAGTCGCGACAAAATTACGAGCTATTATAAATACATATGGTGGAGAAGCCATCATGCCGTACAGTTATGCCGGAACGGAAGGACTCATCCAACATAGTGCGCTGAGCGACCGTTTTTTTGCTCACATAGGTGCTACCAAATTGGCCCGGACTATTTGCGGCGATGCTGCAGTCGCCGGCGTTATGGCAGTGAATGGACAGACTACCGGGGTATTGCCCGAAGATATTGTTCACAGCCGTTATATTATTTTATGGGGTACCAACCCGATTAACTCAAACCCTCACCTATGGCCATTCATCCAACAGGCGCGCGCTAGAGGGAGTAAAGTTGTCGTGGTGGATCCTTTTAAATCCAGTGTGGCTAAAGAAGCCGACTGGCACATCCAATTATTGCCTGGCACGGATACCGCCCTGGCTTTGGCGCTGATGCAGGTCATCTTGACTGAAAACCTGGAAGATCAAGACTATATCGCCAAATATACCACCGGTATAGAAGCCTTACGCCAACATGTACAAGCATACGCTCCAGAGGCCATGGCCTCCGTAATTGGTCTGAAGGCTGATGCTATTCGTCAATTAGCCCGGGAATACGCGACGACCTCACCGCCACTCATCCGTGTGATGATCGCCTTAGAAAAACAGGCCAATGGGGCCAATGCGTTCAGAGCGGTAGCCATGCTGCCGGCTTTAATTGGTGCCTGGCAAAACCAGGGAGGTGGTCTCATGCACTTTACCTACGAACTGTTTGGCGAAGCCCTAAACTGGGAAAGCCTTACCATGGCTGAAAAAATGACTAAACCGGGTCTGCGTACGGTGAATATGATCCAACTCGGTCAGGCGCTGACCAATCCGGAACTTCAGCCCGCCATCCAAGCGCTGATGGTCTATAACTCCAATCCTGCGGTCATCACCCCGCGCCAAAACCTTGTCCTGCAGGGATTGGCAAGGGAAGACCTCCTGACCATCGTCCTCGAACATTTTATGACCGATACCGCCAGGTTTGCCGATTACATCTTCCCCGCTACAACCCAATTGGAGCATTGGGACCTGATGACGTCTTACGGTCAGCCGTATTTAAATCTTAACCAACCGGCTATTCCGCCTCTGGGAGAAACTAAATCCAACAGTGAGTTTTTTAGATTATTAGCGAAAGCCATGGGATTCCATGAGTCTTATTTTAGGGAAACCGATCTGGAGATCATCAAAAAAACCTTGCGCAGCGACCATCCGTATTTAAAAGGTATCACCTTTAACTCTCTACTTAAATCCGGTTGGGCTAAATTGCAATTGCCGGAGCCATGGATGCCCTTCGCCAGGGGAGGGTTTAAAACGCCATCCGGTAAATGTGAATTTTACAGCGCCACACTGGCTGCCAAAAACCAACCTGCTCTTCCGGTATTTCAACCGCGGTCTTACACGGTGGATTATTTAAAATCGTATCCCTTGCATTTACTCACCATCAAAGCCTCACTGCACTTTTTGAATACCAGCCATGCCAATAACCAAACCCTTTTGGCTAAAGAAGGTAGTCCACGCGTAGATATGCATGCAGAAGATGCTCAAGTCAGAGGAATCACTGACGGACAATCTGTCAAAATATATAATGACTATGGTACTGTATCCGTTCAGGTACGGATCAGTGACAAAGTCACTCCAGGTGTCTTGTGTATGCCCCAAGGTTATTGGAGAGAAGCATTTGCCGGAGGATCCACCGCCAATGCACTAACCAACGATGCCTTGACTGATATGGGTGAGGGGTCGGCACTACAAGAATGCCGGGTGCAAGTAGAAGCCAGCTGAGAACTCAGGTAATTTCAGCCAGGGCATGTAAGAGTCCACTTTTGTATCAAAAGAAGCGCAGCGTATATTGCAAAAATATTATCTTTTAACTGACCATAATTCTCATAACTTAATCATTAATTCCGGTGCAGAAATTTGTTACAGATATAGTGCTAGTCCTGATATTTTCATTTTCGTTCATCACA
>JAYRWN010000312.1:0-11909 GCA_041917975.1 Saprospiraceae bacterium
ATGATCAGGGTTCCGGCCTTATTTGAGGTCATCCAACCCTCCCTATAAAGCCCTAAATCTCTCTCAACTTCCCAGATCTAAAGTGGCTCACTTTGCCCCGGAATCTTTTCCGACTTTTTAACCTCAAGTGGCTCACTTTGCTCCAGAATTTGATCCTTCTTTAGCCCCCCTCAGGTGGCTCACTTTGCTCCGGAATCACTGGCTCACTTTGCTCCGGAATACTCAATCTATAATGATGTCCGGCTCCATGGTAGTTTGGATCATCTTAGTCCCAATTTATTCTGTATATTGTGGGATCAAAATCTAATTGAACGAATTGAATTGAAAAACCATCGGTATAAACTGAAATTAAAAGTACCTCACTACCTCATATCGGGTAATGGGAGCTTGAGGGAAGTATCCAGCCTTTTAAATAATGACCTAAATGGGCATTATTTAAAAAACTAAAAGTGATTGGCACCATATCACTTCAAACCATCGGTACAAAGGTCACCGTCGGTCGTATCCAGCAAAGCAAATTTATGCTATTTTTAAATCTATTTTATTAACCAGTTAATTTTGTCCGATTTATAGGGGGTTAAACCAGATTGCTTATTATCTTGTATAATAATGCCGGTTAAAGAGCTCAAAAAAATGTTATTTAACAAAAGAAAAAGTAGCAAAAAGAAAATATTAATGATAATAATATGTTTACTTAATTTATGCTAATTCCTGTCCAAAGATTGGGGGGTGGCTAATAAACATTTTGAACCAACTCCATCCTTAAGTAACTATTCAATTCTTTATAATTATAATTTATTTCGGACATATTTCTCTTTTTTGTCCATAACTCATAAGTATTGATGCTTCTAAAAAACTAGCTAAAATATTATATACTTCGGTAGGTTATCCTTTAAGAGAGAATAATGAAGCTAATTTATTTAAAGACCTTAAAATGTTACAACGTCTTCAAGATATTTCGATACTGCCCGAAAAAGAAAAAGAATGTTTACTTACTACCGTTGACCACTTTATTAAGTCCGCTAAAATTAGTGCAATGTAAAAAGCCACCGTGTAAGTGGCCTTGGTTTATTTTAGATAGCAAATTCCTTTTAGATCATTCGTGTAAAACAAATCGTATATGCCTCTTTTAGGGTCTAAACAGATTGTTGTTTTTTTATCAAAAACGTAACACTCAACGCCATCTTTTTCAAAAACTTTACTTTCAACATCTAGATGATTCATAGGTTTCAATCTGATCCCATTTATTACAGGTACATTTTCTTTTTTTGATTTTAGTTCAAAGTCATACTTCCCACCCACAACGATTTTTTTGCAATTCTCATCTACTATATTTTCCGCATACGACACTATTTTAAATAAGGTATCTTTTCTTTCCGCATATATGATATACCAAGAGCGTTTTTTGTCTATTTTTTTTATAAGATAATTTGTATTGCTATCCGATACTGTCATCGCTTTCTTTGTGCTTGAACAAGAAAATAATATAACTGTTACTAAAAGATAAATAAGGTTTTTCATAGTTACTTGATTGCCTGGATTACTACTTTATTACCTTTTTTATCATTTACATACCAATCGGCACTTTTAACACCTGCTGGATATCCGCCTCCTGGGTTCATCTGCATTTCATTTCCTGAAGCATCATATATTCTTTCAAATATTTTCCCTGATGGGTTTGTAGCTCTGTTGTGTGCTTTTTGATAGACTGAACCTGGTTGATTTGATGCTGGTGAAGAAACTCCTTTTTTTTGAGATATTAAACCACCTTGATATGCCTCTGTTACTTCGTGTAAAATGTCAGCGCCTGGCTTTCCGTGTGCTGTACTAACTTTACTCAATACACCTGGATTTACTTCTTGTTCTGCTACAACAGTATTACCGTTTGCTCCTTTTGTTATAGTATTGCCTAAGAATGCACCCCCGATATATAAATTACCTGATTGGGTTGTTGTTGTGTTTTCTGCATTTACATTAACAACAATTGAATTATCGTTTATTGCATTTGATAATTGCTGTGCATCTTTTGATAATTTACCTGTTCCATCTTGTGTGGCTGTAACCTTTCCATTTGCATCCATAGATAAGGTAAGTTGCCCTTTTACTGATGCTTGTAATTCATTAAACGCAGTTTGTTTTTCTGAACCTTTAATTATTACATCATCTGGTTCCCTGCCGTCAGGGTCAGTTAATCTCAGCGGATTATTTAACGTATAATTAAATGGCGTAAAAGAGGAGTATTTCTCCGCTAGCGGGTCCACCCCCGTAAACCTGCCCACACTGGGATCGTACCATCTCGCTCCATAATCGTATTGGTTATACCCCAGGTCGTCATTGAGTTCTTTACCGGTGTACTGGTATTTGTGATTACTTCCGATAAATACGCCGTCCATATTCATCCCAAAAGGATAATAATGATTTTCCTGAACTATCTTCGGCCCGCCGGAAGTGTCTTTAAACATCACCCGGCTGTTGCCAAGATGGTCGCGGATAATGTATTGATAAGCATAACCGGCACCTTCCGGAACGGCCCGCCCTCCGGCAAAATAGATGGCCTCCAGGTTGCTGCCGGTATATTCCAGATTATCCAGATATCTTTTCTCGCTGATCACTCCGCCATTATTTACCTTTTTTAAGCCATTTAGTCCCTACCTCACTGCGTTCAGCAGGCAGGCCCGCTTTTGCATCATAGGTCCAGTCCATATAGTTTACGCCGCTGTAGGTCACCCGCAACGGTAAGTTAAGAAATAGATGGTCAATGGAGCTAATATTTTGATAACTATCCGCATTGCGGTTACCGTTATTATCATAAGTATATCCTGTGCCGGCGCCATTCGGTTTTTTAAATCCTAAACTGAGACTGGAGGCTTCTGCTACGGCGCTCAGCCGGTTTGGTACTGCCCCGCCATAGGTAAACGTCAGATCTATTTGACCGGAATATACATGCTTATCTATCAACTGGATAAAGACGAAAAAATGCACTAGTTAAAATCATTAATTCAAAGCTTACTAAAAAACGAATGAAAGATTTATTAGACGGTAAAGTAAATTTCTAAAGCATAAAAAAAACCTTGCACTTCTGCAAGGCTCTAATCAAGTTATTTTTAAATTTCGATACAATACAAAAGAGAGTAATAAACTTTTAGTTAGTATGGAAATTACCATATGTAAATATCTGTAGGTTTTAGTAGTTATGTCGGGCATTAAATTGTACAAGTAAGCATCTATCACATAAAATAAAAACCACATTATTAAAACTAACCCAATAAGTAACTTTTTGTTTTGAGTTTTAAATGCTCCTAAAATAACTATACCTAAAATCAAAGTCCAAATCAATAAAAAGAAAGATTTAAGTCCAATTCCTTTAGCAATAACTCCCATTAAACCGCCAATAAGATAGAACACCCCATCAGAAAAAAAGAAATCAGAAATAAAGTACGCTAATACACAAAATATAGAAGCTGTAATGAATATATTATTTATTGTCATCTGATTTAAATTTTTTGTTCCAATCACCAATAGTAATCATTGTTTCTTTACCATCTTTTCCTTTTGTCATTACACCTTGGAATACACCATCTTTATTAACTTTTACTCTAA
The DNA here is from genome assembly GCA_041917975.1 of Saprospiraceae bacterium. Lineage (GTDB taxonomy): Bacteria > Bacteroidota > Bacteroidia > Chitinophagales > Saprospiraceae > JAYRWN01. The sequence continues at coordinate 3,601 of JAYRWN010000312.1, forward strand.
GATTGATATTTATATTTACATCGCCTTCATTTTGAAATGGTAAGTCTGTAACTGGTCCTGATTGCCTATCTCCCGAAGTTTCAAAATTTCCTAACCAAAGTGTATTTCCTTTGCTATCGTAAATCATACTTTCTTGATTAGGAAAATCATCACCACTAATAGTTCCTGATACATTTAAAATATGGTCTTTTTTAATACTACCTTCTGTTGTTACTGAAAGTTTTGTAAACTGGTCTATATCCCAAGAACCTGTTTGAGCTGCATTATTTCCATAGGAATGAACATCAATATTATTGCCTTTTGACCTATCCTTTATATAAGTATCTGAATACGCATCCTTTGTTCCATCAACTGTATGAGACCTTGAACGACCACCAAAAGCACCTGTTTTTTGTGTCTCGGTATCATAATTTATTGAAGCAAGTGTTCTATATGAAGCACCTTTATTTAATGTATGACCACGGTTGTCACCATACCAAGCATTACCCGGGCCAAACGTAGAAAATGGTGCGTAGCTTCTTGTAATTATATAAATTGGATATAGCCCATTTGGGTCAACATAAATTAATGGATTATTAAAGCAAAAAGAGTATGGGCTCCAAGCTGGCATTTTGTGTGCCATCGGGTCAACACCCGTATACCTCCCCACACTGGGATCGTACCATCTCGCCCCATAATCGTATTGGTTATACCCCAGGTCGTCATGGAGTTCTTTACCATTGTACTGGTATTTGTGATTACTGCCGATAAATACGCCGTCCAAATTCATCCCAAAGGGATAATAATGATTTTCCTGTACTATCTTCGGCCCGCCGACCGTATCTTTAAACATTACCCGGCTGTTGCCAAGATGGTCGCGGATAATGTATTGATAGGCATATCCGGCGCCTTCCGGCACCACCCGCCCTCCGGCAAAATAGATGGCCTCCAGGGCGCTGCCGGTATATTCCAGATTGTCCAGATATCTTTTCTCGCTGATCACTCCGCCATTGTTTACTTTTTTAAGCCATTTATTACCGGCAGCGTCGTAGGTCCAGTCCAGGTAGTTACCGCCGCTGTAGGTCACCCGCAACGGTAAATTAAGAAACAGATGGTCAATGGAGGTAATATTTTGATAACTATCCGCATTGCGGTTACCGTTACTATCATAAGTATATCCGGTGCCGGCGCCATTCGGTTTTTTAAATCCTAAACTGAGACTGGAGGCTTCGGCTACCGCGCTCAGCCGGTTAGGTACTGTCCCCCCATAGGTAAACGTCAGATCATCGATCATGCCCCAGGCATTGCTGCCGGTATACCCCTGCCTTCTGATGCGGGTGATGTTCCCGTCCATGTCGTATTTTATGCTATCCACCGTATAACGATTATCACTGGCCGGAAGGTGGGTATTGGAACTATTATATTCGCCATATTGTGCTTTGATCAAACGGTCCAGGTTATCATAGCTGTAACCGTAGGCTCCCTTATTCCGAGTCGTGCCATTTACCATACAGTTAGCACCGGTTTGCCAACGTACCCAGTTGATGTTGCCGTTATACTGTCCTGTGCCTATGCCGAGGGCTGTATTGTTTTGATCATAATATAAAGACATGGCAAAAAGATCATTGCTGCCGGAGCAGGCTGCCGTATTGTTAATATCGCTAAGCCAGCCCCGGATGTTGTATTGATAATCCACGGCTTGATTTAAACCTAAGGTATCAACGCTTAACAATTGGCGTTCATTGTACGCTTTCGAAGATACATTAACTTCTGTGCCGCTATCGCCCACCTGGTGGTAGGCTTTTTTCTGCCGCCCCACATGATCATAAGTGAATCTTTCGTTTAGCACATAACTCTTCAGTACACTGTTAATGGTCACTGAATGTTGTTTGCGAGCGCGCAACAGCCAATCGGCAAAATGGTATTGGTTCCAGGATAAATCCGCTCCACCCATGGTATGTTTTTTATGGGTATGGATGACCCGCCCCTTATTATCATAAAAACTATACACCCATACAGAGTCTTTGGTGGGCACTCCTCCCGGAAGCAATACATGTAGCACACCGGTAGTCTTTCCGCGGACACCGGGGTAAGCGGCCGCCGGAAAATAAGCTGCAGAGGCTGAAGGAACAGTATACGTTTCATTGTCTGTATTATTTTTATCAAAATCATAATCATCGTAATAAAAGACACTATAAATGTTGTTAGACCCTGTTGGAAATGATTGAGTGATGCTGTAAAATTGCAGGCTATCAATACTGTTCTCATACAGCAGTTCAGATCCGTTGGGACCGGAGGTGCCATAATAATGACCGGAGAGGATCGGTCGGCTGAGGATATCGTATTTAGTAAATTTTTTAAATGCCTTGGCATCCATTTCCAGCACCAAACGATCCAAACGGTCGTAAGTGTATGAATAAGATCCATTTACTCCAGGTATCTGTTTGGTGACCATAAGTTGGGCCGCATTATAAGTATACTTAAATATTTGGTTAGCAGAGTTAAAGCTGGCACTACCCACCATAAAAGATGAGTTACCACTAAATAAGGCAGCAGCGACCGGAGGTATCACGGCCAGTTGGTTGCCAAAATCATCGTATAAGTAGTAAGTGCGGGCGCCATTGTTATCCATCATGACCTGCCGACCCAATTTATCTGCAAAGGTGGTGGTAACATGGTTATTCTCATCCGTCTCCACCAACTTGGTTAGTAAATTAGCCGCATAGTTACCGGTAGCCGCGAAATTACGCACATTGTCTGCACTGGTATTCACCGCATAACTTTTTAGCTGCGGATGGGTTCTAAAATTACTGCCGGGAGGAGCGATGGTCGTAACCCGGAACAAAGGAGATGTTTCAAAGGTACTGGCCGTATACCCAAATCCCGTCAACCCGGTATAAAAATTTGCTTGATCGGATACGGTAGTGGTCCTGAATGCGCCGTTATTGGTGCTGGCGGTATAGGGTAAATAATCATTAAGCACTAAACCCTGATTATTATAGATTTCAAAATCAACAACATCATTTTGTCCTGGAGAAAACTTCACCTGTGACGATTGGATAATCCGGCCCAATCCGTCCAAATACTGATACTGATCACTAACATCCGTACCGGTCAGATTGCGGGCCACCGTTTCATTACGCACATTTGCCTTAAGGATGTTTCTGGTGTGGATATAATTCTTTCCACCTCCGGTGGAAACAAAGTGGTATAAAAATAACTGCTGGTAATCACCATCCGCATTGCGTATAGTTTTTAAACGTTGATAACTGTCGTATTCATACTGGGTTTTAGTACCGTCCGTACTACTCATGGCCATCAAATTTCGCGAATTTCGGTCGTATGAATACCCGCTCAATAAAGCATCCGCAGGGTATAACCGCAGCTCATCAATATCCGTGCTCACGGTGATATTAAGCGTGCCGGTCACCGGTAAGGTAATTGTTTTTTGCACATAATTCCAGCCATGAGGCACAGCCATTTGTTTGGTGGAGTTGGTGGTAGCGCTATTATTTACGTTAGCTACATTTTTGCAGAAATAACTCAGAATGTATTTGCCATTGGGTACATTAGTTTTAGAAATAACCTGAGCCGATGCCGGTCCAAAATAACCTTTACCGGTGTAGGCCGTGGTATCATGGACATATTTAACATGGGTAGCCGGTGAAGGGATAGTCCACCCGCCCTGGGTAGTTTCAGACGTTTCAAAAGAGGTAAAGGCACATTCCATCTGGGTGGCATTCAAAACTTTCGCCACAGGTAACTGTTGGTTATCTCCCCATAATATAGAGTTGGTTTGATCATGCTGACGGTTATACTCCAGCAGGTTGCCCATATTATCGTACTTACTCAGGGTATATAACAATTTTAAATTGGTATTAAAACTCAATGATCCTGAAGAATTTGCTGACATAGTATAGCCGGCTATGGGCGTAGTGGTTTCCAACCGATAGATTCGCCGTTTATTCGCCTGGTTGAACAGCGTATCGTAAACAAATAAGTTACCAGATACGGCTAATTCATTTCCGCCCGGTTTCTGTACTAGTCGTATGGCTTCAATCGGCTCCTGAATGCAATTGATTCGAGAGAGGTATCGAATGGCATTTATTTCGGGTGAATTTACAGATAGCGTATCATATTCGTTTGAGTATTTATTTTTGGTAATATAAACCACACCGTCCGAATTAGTAACTTTCAGCTTTACCGGCAAAATGTGTTTGCCACTGCTTTCGTATTCATTCGTATTCACTATTTCCACGTAATTTGCTGTACCGGGGGTATAGGTACGTTCCGTTACAGAATTTAAATGCACCCATTGGGAATACATTTCATAGAAGGATATGGCGAACTCTTCATGAGGCGTACTGCTACTGAAACACGGTAATGTAAACAATCTTTGAGCAGCTATAGCGCGGATACTTTTTTTTCTGATGGCCTGATTAAAATCATAAACATATAACTTTTCGTGAAGGATAGCGTTGCTGTTGTTGTAAATTTTTTCTTCCAAAATTTTCCCATTTTTGAACGAAAAATCCACGGTAGGCGTATTAATAAAGGCATTATGTACATTCGGGCCCATGATAGGCGAGCCATCCTGGGTGATGAAGTATTTTACATATTTTTTTCCGTACTCGGCATTAGACCCATACCATTCATACACTTCCTGGTAATTGACCAATCCTCCACTGCCGCCATTTAAATTATAAATGCTTGAAGAACTAAGCCTGGTAAACAGACATAAGGTATAATTGCACCCTACACCAGTAGAGATCAGTTCTTCGGTTAGGTTATATTTAGGATTTCTACCTAATTGTACTCCGGATGATTTACCTGCACAATTGCCCGGAGGACTGCTCACTTCGTATTTGTACACTTTGATTATGTTATTGGATTGATCGGCATCACCATCATCGAGGGTTATCGTCCGCACCCGTAATCCGCCGATGGGTGTATTAATGACAAAGCTGGTCTGATCATTTTGATAATTCGCTGTAATGGTAGCCACCTCGCCGGTAGTAAATACGCCGGCTTCCAATTTATAATTATTTCCCGGTGGTAATGTAATGGGGTATGTCCCGGTTTCGGAAAATGGAACATCCATCTGACCACAGCCACCTTTTTGGAATAAAACCACTCCGGCAGGAGAAGATAATTTAATATAGGCCCCTTGACAACGAAAACCCACCATATTGATAGTATAGGCAAGATTAACCACCTGATTAATATCGATATTAAAATAAGTGATCTGAGAAGCGGGTGCATTGATATAAGTTTTTGAGGCCGTAGCAGACAAGTCCACTTTTTTAGTCACATTGGAACAAACCGGAACCATATTGGACTCAAAATCGTAGCTGACCGATCCACCCGTAGGGTAGGTAATTTTGTTCAACACGCCGTATTTACACCGGGTAGTATCCACGGCACGATTGGGTTTGCCAAAGGAGGAAAAAAAAGTTTTAATGTAATTGAGAGTCGCCACATCTTCGGCAGGCGGAGGGGTTAATTGGCTCAGAGTGTTGGAATTATAATAGCCGTAATGGTCTTGTTTAAAAGATAACCGGGGAGGTAATAATGTGCGGTTATGATAAGTAAATTTAGTGGTTTTTTGAATAATTGGCACCCTGATCGAGTCAAGGTAAAGCCTGTTTTTAGAAAGTGCACTCACCAGGGGTTGCACGGCATCAGTGGAAGTAACTATACTTTGATGGAAGGTATATTCTAAAATAGTCGTAGTATTAACTTGAATATTCAAGCCGTTAATTTGGGTATTTCCGGAGAGACCATTTAAATCTGTGCGGCCCGCACTGGTGGTAAAATTCACGGTTTCATTGCCGGCCCAGATTGAGTTTAAAATTACGCCATAATCGGTTTTAACTGATACACAAACCTGACTGGAAGAGCTGCCACATGGGCTTGGATAACTTTGCGGATAAGAAAAGGTCTCATTATAACTTTGGTCATATTGGATTTGATTGGAGGAATAATTGAAAGTAAATATACCGTTAGTCTTAGGATTATGAATAGTTTTAAGGTACCAGGCCGTAACGATGGGTTGTGTATAATCCTTTATTTTACATCCATTACTGATCATTTTGGAATATTCATAAGCTCCGGTGTTTCCAAATACATACTTTAATCCATCAGGGGTAAGAATAGTGAATTCGATAATGGAACCGGGCAAAATAGCCGGTGGGCAAGACGTACATTTTTGATAAGATATTTTTAAATCCTGTACGCTATGAATAAGGAATGCTCCGGTGGTATCGAAAAAGAATTTTCCGGAATAACCATTAAAGTTAAAAGAAAATAAATCAGGTTGCCCATCCCATGATCCATCGGCAAATAACTTCATGTTATCGTACTGAATACCGGGATAAGGGACACTGTTACTGCCGGGCACCTGGTTACCTTTCGCAATAAAGCCATTGGTATCCTCATCGGCTTTACCATAGACCGTGCGGGTGATGGCTCCTCCGGCATGCAGAGTCCATCCCAATCCCACATTAGACGCCATATCATCAACACGAACTCCTCCGGCATGATAACTCAGGGAAATAGGCACCTGTATACCCCTAAAATTCATGGTATATAAAGGCACAGAATTGTTTGGTAAACCAGACGCATAATCGACCGTTTGGTCAATGTACTTTTCCAGAGCTGCAGCGGATGGGGAAGGTGGTAATATGGCAGCGGTAGGATCAGCACTGCTGCTTGGCTGCGCCTGTCCACGCTGAATTATGCTGAAAATAACACCCAATAGGAGTATAAAATGGCACTGTTTCATATCAAAACAATTAATAAATGAGATAATAAGTGGAGTAAGTATCAATGAATCATCAAGAGGCCCTGGAAGGATTCTTTGGCAATAATGACCCGGTATAGGTAGGCGCCATGCGTCAGGTCGGAGGAAAGGTCTAATTTATAGGTGTGATCCTGAGTCTTTCGGCGCAGGACAAGCTTACCGGTGGAGGAGAATATTTCAATGGTGGCTATTTCTCCTCTGGTTATTGGCAAATGAAAAGTTATCCAATCATGCGCCGGGTTGGGGAATAAGTTCACACTTTTCAGACTCCTTAGCGCCAAAGGTGGAGGGACTATGTCTGTGTTAATTAACCCCACCGCTATGAGATCATTATTGTCAGAACTGTAAACACTCTCAGCGTTAGCCCCCGTGAAATCAGCTTTCCAAATTTCTTCCGATCCGTAATCGGTCCAGTAGATGAAATTATTAATAGTGTCTGCCAGGAGGCCGAAAGGAAAGTTGTTTTCGTTACCATTGAAGACAATCGAAGCATTTGTTCCATCATAATTCGCAGCCCAGATGCGGTGATTCCCATCGTCACACCAGAATATTTTGTTTAATTTATCTACCGCCAATAACCGCACCGGGTAGTGTGCTGAATCTTGATAGATAAGTTCCTTATTATTTCCATCTAAATCGGATCTATAAATGGATTTCAGTTGTAGTTCAGCCCAAAAAAGGTAATTGTTTTTTTCACTGATAGTAATAGCTGACGGATGATCTAAACTATCAATAATGGTAATTTCCTTACCGTTATTTACATCGGCGACCTTTAGGATACTCCTGGAGGTAAAATCAAGCAGGAATATTGACTGATCAGAATGATTTAATTCGATATCGACTATTTTAACGTCCTTATCAAGTTTTACTTTCGAAAAGGCATTTTGTTTAAATTTTATCGAATTAACAGCCTTCTTTTCACCATCGGTTATATAGATTAATTGGTTAGCGCTATCCAGGACCATATCGTATGACAATAATATATCGTCCTTAAATTGCCTTTTAATATTTAATTTTTTATCGAAAGTAAACAGGGCATTATCCCCACGGCTTAAGTAAATAAAATTTTCCTGACCAATTAACAGGTTACATGCACATGACCAAGCAAGTAGCATATATGATTTGCTTAAATTCATCGGATATTATTTAGAACAACAAATATTATTAAGGCCAAATCTCGTCTATTCATTTTGATTAGTTTGTACCAAATCCCGCCAATCTTTGGTCATATCCCGCTCTTAACATTTAGTAACCTGTGTATCTGTGTATTTGCATATTTGTGTATAAAGTTAGGAGTTGGCTGTTAGCTCTTGGCCATTGGTAATTAAAGAAAAGGGGTTGGCTGTTAGCTGTTGGCCATTGGTAATTAAATTGTGTATTTGTGTATAAAAGTAGGAGTTGGCTGTAAGTTGTTGGCCATTGGCAATTAAATTGTGTATTCGTGTATTTGTGTATAAAAGTAGGAGTTGGCTGTAAGCTGTTGGCCATTGGCAATTAAAGAAAAGGGGTTGGCTGTTAGCTGTTGGCC
>JAYRWN010000313.1:0-12597 GCA_041917975.1 Saprospiraceae bacterium
ATCCACCTCCCACCATGGTTGAACTTCTGCATTCGTATGGTTATAAGTGCTAAGATTACCATCATTACTCATTGAAGCTCCATTCGGACTCTGTGTCGATGATTGACTTGCGGGCTTACCCTGACTAATTAACCCAGGATTATCGCATGTAATACACGCCGGACAATTACTCCCGCCACAATCTACACCTTGTTCATCCCCGTTCTGGATACCATCGGTGCAGGTGGGTTCAGCTGGGGCGCAGTTGTTAGCGCAGTTGGCGCTGGTGGCGTTGGAACGAATGACGTTGCCGGGTTGAGTACCAAAGCCTAAACTAAAATCTATTCCGGGGTTGCTCCCAAAGTGACAATAACTCATGATGGTCCCTTTACTGGGTAGTGGTCCGGTACAACCCTCCGAATATCCTACATTAGGTCCACAACCGTCTATCGCAGTATTATTCCCATTCCAGGCACAAGCGTGGGTATGTGGAGAACCAAAGACGTGCCCCGATTCGTGAGCCACAACGTTAACAGACCAACTATAGCCCGGATAAGCACTGTAAGAAAAGTACGGCGTACTATAAGCGATGGCAAAATTGGTACATAATGCATCCACATAAGCTATGCTGGTGGTTGCCCCGGAAGCTAATCGAATGAGATGGGCGAATGAGCCTTGAAATGTAGAATTAGCTGCAGTGGTAGCCATAAATTGATCCAGGGCAGTGCCAGGATCGGTGGAATATTGCCCCCCGTTATATTCGCTGGCAGTGGTATTTATTTTTGTCGTGCCAATGACCAGATTGATCTGTTCATTATTGTACAATGTATGGACCCCGGCAAATATGCCGTTAAACCAATTTAAAATATTGGTGGTGTTGCCGCCGAAAGTGGTAGATATATAAGTAGAATAAGTAATCTCCACATCCATCACGATGCAGCCCAGACTGCGCTTTCCTAAGACTTGATTCTGGGTCTTGGCCATAAATTCCTGCAGATCACGGCCGGAAAGAGGTTTGTCCGGAGTAGCACATTGGATAGGGTTTTGTTCTTTGACATCCGCATCACGATATTGAATAAAACGGTCGGCCGAGATTAGTCCATCTTTAGCAATAATGGCATTACTTCCTTTGCCATCAGCAATCATGGCCACAAAATCCTGCTCATAAAAAACTACACTGACCGCACTTTGCGATTGACCTTTTACCGTACCATAATAGGTAACGGGAGGATGATAAGGAATGATCTGGCCTTCGGAATCGTATATTTTGGAACCCTCAGCATACAAATTCGTCCGAACCAATTCCAACTGAAACGGCAAACCATCTACCGGCAAGGTTAGATCGAGGTCCTGTGGACGTGCATGATGTACCCTTTGCAGCTCCGCAGTATTAAGCTTAAGCGGAGTATACTTATGCAGATGTTTTCCAAGTACCGAGGTGCTCCGGGCCGCAGAAGAATTTATGGTAAATAAACCATGGCTCGCTTGGACCGGCCCGGCTTTGGTGCGGGCGTCAATTACGATCTGGTATAAAGCATTTTGGGAAAAAACAAGGTTGGAAAGAAGGATAAAACTGATGGTAGATAAAATTTTCATTGCGCTATATTCTTTTAAGCTTATTTGGTCCATAACTTCAAAAAAGTCTGAAAACCAATTTTTTCCAACAATTATTGCACCAAATTTATTCAAAATCATGTAATTACAAATAATTGATTATATATTTAATACATTTATAATGTATATAAATCTATTTATAAATTAATTACCGGCAAAAATGACCTACGCCCTTTTCCATCAATAATAAAATATTTTATATCTTAAATTGGTCGATCCCGGGCGTTTAAACCATTTGAAAAATGTCCAGAAAATGGACCCCAGAAGGCGGAGATCAATTAAATAATGATAGGTTGCAGGAAGGTCCTGACTCACGGGATATGTCTTTAACGGCAAGGCACAGATGATGTTGCCCTACTGTTAAAATTTTAACATTTATTCCATGAAAAAAATTTGCATGGCTATCTGCACTTAATAATAAATATTTTCGGCTTGAGCACGAAGGGCTATGGGCCATAACCAGCTGATGCGGATGCTGGTCATACGGTCCTGACGACGGGAATTCTCATGATATCCATCATACTGAACATGGCGCAGCTGGGTCCAGGCCAGGGTGTGATGGATATCCAACCTAAACCAGGCCTGAGCAGTAGCCTGATACAACATGGCCAGCCCCCCGGTTATGCCTGGGCCGGAACTCAGCCGGTCGTACCCTGACCAATAAGGTTTAACTAACAATGGGTGGCTTTGGCTTTCGTCCAGCGCTTTCAGTCGGTGACTAATCCACCCCGGGCCGGCCTGCACACCAAACGACCAGCGAGGGTGACCTGAATTAAACCATTTACCAGCCATCAGCTGGGTTGACCAACCTCTCAGACGTAAAAAAGCAGGAATGATCAGCGTAGAACCAACTACACTTCCGTCGGTGCTGCGTAAACCCTGCAGAACGTCTTCATGGACCTGGGCGCCAAAATAATACTGGTATGACCCTTGCCAATACATCTTTTTACCCCACCAGGTCAGCTGGGGGCCCAAGCCAAAAAAAGAACCAAAACGGTGCTTCAAATCCGCTGCAGGTAGCTGCCAACCATAATGCACACCCGGAGCAATCCAGGTATGAGCCACCGAGTCCGTTGACTGCCCATGGAGCGCATTAGCCGGAATCAGCAACCCCAAAATGGCGCTTATTAACGAAGCCATAATGGATTTTAAAACAGCGATCTTCATTCGAATTAATGTATGAGGCTAAAATCCTATTTTACAAAATAACGCACCCCGTGGAATTAGATTCAACAATTTGTTATTCACCCAATTTGGTAATGGGCATTTAAAGTAAAAAATAATACGCACGATAAAGTTATGGTATTCATCATGGTTTGCCTGAAGGAATCAAATATTTTTTAAGCCAAGATGATGAACTGGCGTAAGCCAACCGCTAAACACGTATTATCCAACTTTCTCCAAACATAGAATACCAGACCAACCATATGTGGACATTTTTTCTCGCAGAGCTCTTGGAGTTGCACGGAGTCTAATTAATTTTAGGGGGCACATGGCTACTGGCTAACACCCAGCCTAATTAACCACTACACGTTTAACCCACCACTTACCTCCGATTTTTCCAATTACTGAGTACATTTACTGTTTTGAATGTTTTGAATAATATTTTATAGTAACTATTATGGTCCATAAACTACTTTGTTTTTTCTCAGGGATAGTCTTGTGTAACACCCTGAACAGTCAACCGCAACTGACTATCGAAAAAATTATGCGGGGGGAAGAATTCACCGGATTTAGTCCCGCCAATGTTCAGTGGGATATTGATAACAAAACCATCTATTTTCAATGGAATCCCGAACATCAGAAGATTTCCAGTCTTTATAAAAGCGATCTCAGCAGTACCAAACCAGTGGCAGTACCCATCGATGAACAAAAAAACATACGTCCCTCCGGGGGTGCATATAACTATGATCGATCCTTAAGGGTATTTCAGCAAAACGGTGATCTTTATCTGCACGAAATTTCGACCAACAGCATCCGCAGGTTAACGCACACCATGACTTTGGAAGGTGATGCCGAATTTTTAGGCAGAAGTAATGAGCTCGTATTTTCGGCGAATGATAATCTATTTACCTGGGATTTGAATACCGACGCTATGGTTCAACAGACGAATATTCAGGAAAAATCTACCGAACGGCCGGCCAAAAAAAGCGATCGTCAATTAGATTGGTTAAAACGTGATCAGCTGGATATATTTGAAGTACTGGACGAACGCAAAACGCGGAGAGAAAGCCTGGATGCCCGGCGAGATGCATTAAGGGAGAAAAAATTAAAACCATTTTATTTGGATGGACGCAGAATAATCCAGCAAACCTTGAGTCCTGACCGTCAATATGCCGTCCTGGTCTTAATGTCTCCTGCCGCTGAAAACCGTACAACAAAAGTGCCGGATTTTGTGATCGAATCGGGATACACGGAAGAATTAACCAGCCGTCCTAAAGTGGGCAGCCCTCAGCCGAATTACAGTTTGTGGGTCATTAATTTACACCAGGACACCGCTTACCAGGTTTCTACAAAAGAATTACCAGGCATCTATGACAAGCCTTTATTTCTGAAGGATTATGTCCAAAAAGATAGTGTTTGGAAAGCCCAATACGATCAGCCGCGGGCGGTATCGTTTGCCGGACCAATTTTTAATTCCACAGGTACCCGAGCATTAGTAACAGCCCGGTCCATGGATCATAAAGACCGCTGGATTTTAGGGTTAGATGTGGCTTCAGGGAAGCTGGAAGTCCTGGACTGGCAACACGATGAAGCATGGATTGGAGGACCCGGAGTAGGTGGTTGGGGAGGTTCATTAGGTAACACCGGATGGCTAAAAGATGATGAGACTGTGTGGTTTCAGAGTGAGGAAAGTGGTTATAGCCACCTATACCTGTTGTCAACGCAAACAAAAGTTAAAAGAGCCCTGACCAGCGGAACATTCGAAATTCTGGAAGCCGAGCTTTCCGGAGATGGGACTACTTTTTATGTGACCAGTAACCGCGAAGGATCGGAACAACAGCATTTTTATCACTTGCCGGTGCAGGGGGGCGAAATGGTCAAAATAACGAATCAACCCGGTGGATACCAAATATTTATTTCGCCGGATGAAAAAAACCTGGCCCTGTTATATTCTTATGCCAACAAACCCTGGGAGTTATATATAAAAGAAAACAAACCCGGGGCAAAAGAAACACAGATAACCTCATCCACCTCCCCAGAATTCAACAAATACCCGTGGAGGGATCCGCAGATCATCACGTTTACCGCCCAGGACGGAGCCCAGGTTAAAGCGCGCATTTATGAGCCGGCGAAAAAAAATAAAAATGGGGCGGCCATTATTTTCGTTCACGGTGCCGGTTATCTGCAAAATGTCCATAAATGGTGGAGTAGTTATTACCGGGAATACATGTTCCATAATCTCCTGGCGGACGAGGGTTATACGGTCCTGGACATCGATTACCGGGCATCCGCCGGCTATGGAAGGGATTGGCGCACAGGCATCTACCGGCATATGGGAGGAAAAGATCTCAGTGACCAAGTGGATGGAGCACAACATTTAGTCAAAAAGTACGGTATTGATGCAAAACGCATCGGCATCTATGGAGGATCATATGGTGGATTTATCACCCTGATGGGCATGTTTACGACACCAGGCACCTTCGCCTGCGGGGCCGGATTACGATCTGTAGCCGATTGGGCCCATTACAACCATGGCTATACGGCAAATATTCTGAATACGCCGGCAGAGGACAGCTTAGCCTACCGGCGCAGTTCGCCCATTTATCATGCCGAAGGCTTGCAGGGGCATCTGTTGATGTTGCATGGCATGGTGGATGTGAATGTACATTTCCAGGATGTGGTGCGCTTGAGTCAGCGGCTGATAGAATTAGGCAAAGACCATTGGGACCTGGCCGTATATCCCATGGAAGACCATGGATTTGTGGAAGCGAGCAGCTGGACGGATGAATATAAAAGGATTTATGCCCTGTTTTCCACCCACCTGGGCCGGAAAAATCTTAAAAAGTAGCTGAGGAGGTCCTCAGGGAGAATTTTAGGTAAATTTTTAGTCCAAATATCAATTTTGGCCTGATTTTAGCAGTGATACGAATGATAAATTTTTAGCATATAACAAATCACCAGTCCATGAAAACAAGAAAAATCCCTTTAACCGAACAGGAGATTCCCACCCATTGGTATAATGTGGTGGCCGATATGCCCAACAAACCATTACCTCCATTACATCCGGGAACTAAACAACCGATAGGACCGGAAGCTCTGGCCCCATTATTCCCCATGAGTCTAATTCTTCAGGAGGTCAGCCAAGATAAGTGGGTAGAGATGCCAGACCAGGTGAGAGATATTTATGCCAAGTGGCGGCCCACTCCTCTTTACCGGGCTTATGAATTGGAAAAAGCCCTGGACACTCCGGCAAAAATTTATTACAAATATGAAGGCGTAAGTCCGTCCGGCTCGCATAAGCCCAATACGGCCGTCGCCCAGGCGTATTATAACAAACAAGAAGGCGTAAAACGCATCACCACCGAGACCGGTGCCGGCCAGTGGGGCAGTGCCTTGGCATGGGCCTGCAATATCTTTGATATTGAGTGTGAAATATATATGGTAAAAATCAGTTACGAGCAAAAACCCTATCGCAAAATACTGATGAACACCTGGGGAGCTACAGTCCATCCCTCCCCGTCTAATCTTACCAATGCCGGACGCACCATTCTGGCCAAAGATCCTAATTCTCCCGGATCATTGGGCATAGCCATTTCTGAAGCGGTGGAACGCGCAGCCGGTGATGACCAAACCAAATACGCATTGGGCTCAGTACTCAATCACGTGTTGATGCACCAAACGGTGGTCGGTCAGGAAGCTGTAAAACAGATGGAAAAAGCAGGGGACCTGCCGGATATCGTCATCGCTCCATTTGGAGGAGGATCCAATTTTGCCGGGATCAGTTTTCCTTTCCTCCGACTAAATTTTGATGAAGGGCAAAACATCCGGTGCATTGCCTCGGAACCCTCTTCGTGTCCGAAATTAACCCGCGGAGTTTTCAGATATGATTTTGGTGATACCGTGGGCATGACCCCACTATTGCCCATGTACACGCTGGGGCATAATTTTGTACCTGCGCCCATTCATGCTGGTGGCCTGAGATATCACGGCGCGGGGGTCATCGTCAGCCAGCTCTTGAAAGATAAACTGATAGAAGCCCGGGCGCATGACCAGTTGGATTGTTTCGAGGCTGGCGTACTTTTTGCCAAAACCGAAGGCATATTGCCAGCTCCCGAAACCACCCACGCCTTGGCTACGGCGTTCCAGGAAGCGGAACGCTGCAAACGTGAAGGCAAGTCAGAAACCATCCTCATCCACCTCTGTGGGCATGGTCACTTTGACTTAAAAGCCTACGAAGATTATTTGAGCGGTGGCTTGGTAAAACATGAAGTGACGCAGCAGGACATCATTGACTCATTGGCTCAATTAGATACCCCGACTATAGCTTAGCAGGAATTTTTTTGTGATCAGTCATTATAAAGCATAGAGGCTTCTTCCCCCCGGAAAGGCCTCTTGTTGTTTTAGTTTAACTTTTTTATAAAAAACAAAATAAAAAGTTTCCAGTATTTTGGTGTCCAACTTTACAGTATGTCATCATCCCGACAATTAGCGGTCATTGTATTTTCAGATATAGCCGGGTACACTGCTTTAATGGGCAAGGATGAGACTAAAGCCTACGAAATATTAAGGACCAACCGAGAAATACACAAAAAAACGGTCAGTAAATTTAATGGTCGCCTGGTGAAAGAGATGGGCGATGGCATGTTACTGAGCTTCGGAACAGTTACCGATGCTCTCCATGCCGCCATCGAAATACAAGACTTGTGCAAAGCATCCGGCCTATATGCATTGCGGATCGGAATGCATTTAGGTGAGGTGCTTTTAGATGAAGGCGATGTATTTGGAGATCCGGTCAATCTGGCCTCACGGATTCATTCACTTGGTGTTCCAGGCTCTATTCTTGTTTCTAAAAGGATTAATGATGAAATAGAAAACAAATCAAATTTTAAAACGGCCTCCATGGGCTTTTTCGACTTCAAAAATGTCGCTAAAACGATGGAAATTTTTGCTCTGGTTAACCCCGGACTGCCGCAACCCAAACGTCATCATCTCAAAGGTAAAACCCAAGAAAAAAAGCGGTATTACCTTTGGATCGCCGGGTTAATAGGAGCGGCCATAATCACCTGGGCGGTCTATAATCTGAGTAGCCATAAATCAGGTTTTCAAACTCCGGAATCTGAGATGGCTATTGATCCGACAGTGGCCGTTTTGGCTTTTGCCGACATGTCACCACTGCAAGACCATGAGTGGTTCTCGGATGGATTATCCGAAGAAATTCTCAACGAACTAGCCCAGATACCGGAGCTTAAAGTAACGGCCCGGACCTCCTCATTTTATTTTAAAGATAAAAATGTAACCATCACCGAAATCGGCGAACAATTGGGTGTTAATTATGTCGTAGAGGGCTCGGTACGGCGCAGTGATGATGGTCTCCGGGTAACCGCCCAGTTAATCCGGGCCAATGATGGATTTCACATTTGGTCTCAAAATTTTGAGAGGTCTTCCTCCGACTTATACGCAGTCCAAGACAGCATCGCCCACAATATTGCTCAGGCATTAATAAGCCGGGTAACCATCGTTCGTCCCAAGCCTGACCGCCCGTCCAATCTCCAGGCGTATGACTATTTCCTCCGTGGCTTACATTTACATTTTGATGAATACGCCTTGTCGGGTAATCCGGAGGTGTTTTTACAAGCGGAGCAAATGTTTTTGGAAGCCATTCATTTAGCTCCCGATTATGCTTCCGCCTACGGCGGTCTCGCAGGATTATATCAAAGTGTAGCGCCGTACCTGCGCCATAAAATTAAATTGCCCTACCCGAAAGATATTTACGAGTCCAAAAGCGACAGTCTGTTGCAAATAGGCCAAAAACTTAACCCCACATCCATCAGTGTCCTGCGCGGACTGGGCTTGCGCTGGCAAGATAAGGGCCAAATGGACAGTGCATTTACTACTTTTATCCAGCTGCTGAAATACTATCCGGGTATGGATGTAACGTATAGCTCCATGTCCACTTTTTACAAACGCCTGGGTATGTATGATCAGGCCACCTTATTTGCTGAAAAAGCGATAGCCTTGGATCCTTTAAATCTGGGGTTGATGGTGGACCTGGCGGAATTAAAATATGTAACGGATTTTAAAGAATATGAACGCCTCATCGACAAATGTTATAAGCTTGATCCCACTCTGGAAAAAGTGCAGTGGTTAATGTTGCAAAAAAAGATGATTAATATAGACACCACCGGCCTGGCGGGTATGAATGACTTTAGCGATAAAATGTTGCATTTAATGAGTTTATCCCTGCGCCAGGAAAAAACAGCTGCTTTAGAAATAATTAACCGCATCAAACAATTCAAACAACCGGAACCCGTGGGTACGATTGTTCTGTACCGCTTTCTAAATATGAAAAATGAAGCTTTGAATGAACTCGAACAATGGGCTCAATCTGCAGATAAACCGAAAGAATCTTTTTTAAACTATTTGATTTCCTTAGCGCCAAACCATAAAACATTCGATTTTATTGCCAAAGAACCACGCTTCAAAAAATTGGTAAAAGACGAGCAAGCCAAATACAAAACACGTCTTGAACAATACACCGCTTACCAAAATATCCCGGATGCATTCCTGCAAAATAACCTGACCCCTCCAGTTAGGTAATGTGAAAGTGAAAGTGGGAGGTAAACTAAAGAGAAAAAACTAGGTGTTCACATTAAACTATTTTAGCTTAGCGAGCGTCACCTAAATTTTTTAAAAATTATGAAACCGGTCGTGCAAATATCTTTAGACCTTACTAATATCGATGAGGCATTAGAAACGGCAGCGCTGGCTATCCGGGCCGGAGTAGACTGGCTGGAAGCAGGGACCCCGCTCATTCTTGCGGAAGGCTTGCACGGGGTGAAAAAACTGCGCGAAGCGTTTCCTAAAATTCCAATCGTGGCAGATCTGAAGACTATGGATGGCGGTTATCTGGAAGCGGAAATGATGGCCAAAGCCGGCGCTTCGTTAGTAGTGGTAATGGCCAGAGCTCATGAAGAAACCATCAAATGTGTGGTGAAAGCCGGAGCGGATTACGGCCTGGGGATCATGGGGGATAACCTGGGTTGTCCGGATATGGTCGATGCCGCCCGCTGGTTGGAAGACCTAGGTTGTGGTTATATCGTACATCACATCGGGTATGATGAACGGCGGGGCATTGCCGCCCAGGGAAGACGCATGCCCAGTCCACTCGATCAGCTCAAAAAAGTCGTCCAGGCCGTGCATATTCCGGTGCAAGCCGTAGGCGGACTCAGTCTGGAACAAGCCATCCAATGCCCCGCTTATGGAGCGCCCCTGGTAGTGCTGGGGGCTCCCCTCACCATCGATGCGGACGCGTTTAAAACCGCCGATGGCGAACTGGAATCGTCCCTGCGGATGATTTGCGCAGCCGTCCATGCTTACGGCGATATTAATGATAAACAAAAGAATTTCTTTGTTTTAAATATATAATAATATTTTTATGAATGCAGCAGTAATCAATTATGCTCCGCAAAAGGGTTGCGTAGAATTGAGAGAGATAGACTCCCCCGTCATCGGCGATGAGGACGTGCTGCTGGAAGTGGGCCATGTCGGCGTATGCGGCAGTGACTTGCATCAATGGACTGCAGACCATAGCTGGCCGGTCAACTATCCGGTAGTGCTGGGGCATGAATTTGGTGGCCACATTGCGGCTCTTGGCTCGCGGGTTACCGGTTGGCGCGAAGGCGATCGTGTGGTCAGCGAAACCGCGGCGGTCATCGACCAGAACAATCCCATGTCACGCCGCGGTTTTTATAATTTAGACCCTACCCGCAAAGGTTTTGGTTATGGTGTTAATGGCGCCATGACCAAATATGTGCGGGTGCCGGCCCGTTGTCTGCATCAGGTACCGGCAACATTGGCCATGGAAGAAGCCTGCCTCACCGAGCCGTGCTGTGTGGCCTACAATGCTGTGGTCGGCAATGGCCGGTTACAACCTGGAGACCGGGTGGTAGTTATCGGGCCCGGCACCATCGGCATTCTTTGCGCGGCCGTTGCCCGGTTATGCGGTGCAGAAGTGGCCGTATTAGGCCTGCCCACGGATCTCTACCGGTTGTCGGTCGCGGCAAGCTATGGTTGCACCACGTTGACTGGGGACGCGACAGCCTGGGCTAAAGAACGCGATGGATTAGGCGCCGACTGCGTCATCGATGCCGCGGGGCACAGCGCCACGCTTAAAATAGCTCTGGACCTGGTCCGGCCTAAAGGACAAATCATCAAAGTGGGCTGGGGACCTCAACCACTCAATTTTTCGCTGGACCCACTGGTACAGAAAAACGTGACTTTGCAAGGCAGTTTTAGTCACAACTGGCCGGTTTGGGAGCGCGTCATTGCCCTGTTAACGTCCGGAGCGCTGTCGGTAAAACCAATCATCGGAGGCATCTGGCCCATTACCGGCTGGTTAACGGCGTTTGAAAAAATGCACCACGGAGAAGTCGTAAAAAGTGTATTAAAACCGGTGTAATGCTGCGCCTGAATAATAAAGTCATCCTCGTCACCGGCAGCACCACCGGTATCGGCAAAGCCATCGCCATCGCCTGCGCTCGGGAAGGCGCCAGAGTCCTCATTCACGGCCTGGAAACGGATTGGGGTAAAGCAGTGGTAAATGAAATAGGTCCTGAGCAGGCTACCCTTTACATAGAAGATCTTATTCATCCGGGTGCGGCTGAGCGACTAATATTAAAGTGCCTAGACGTTTATGGACGGCTGGACGGATTGGTAAACAATGCGGCCAGCGTGGTATCTTCCAATATCCACACCACGGATCTGAATGTTTTCAGAAAAATACTGGAGGTAAATATGCTGGCACCCTTTGCTTTAATCAAAGCCGCCCTACCCTACCTGCGTGAAACCCGCGGGGTGGTGCTGAATATCGGGTCAGTCAACGCCTGGAGCGGAGAACCCAATTTGCTGGCCTACAGTGTGAGCAAAGGTGCACTGATGACTTTAACCCGCAATCTTGGCGATACGCTGCACCGCGAGGAAGGTGTACGCGTGAATCAAATCAATCCCGGATGGGTACTGACTGAAACGGAGGCACAGCGCAAAAAAGACCACGGATTGGCGGAGGACTGGTACACCAAAGTGCCTAAAGTTTTCGCTCCGGCCGGGCGGATTTTAAAACCAGCGGAAATAGCCGCCGCAGCAATCTACTGGCTGGCGGAGGAAAGCGGCCCCATCAGCGGACAAGTAGTGGATTTGGAGCAACATCCCTTCATCGGCCGAAACCCGCCCAAGGATCAAAGCACCATCCCGTAAAATAAAGTGTGAGTTAGAGTGTGCGTGTGAGTGTGTATGGAGTTGGCTATTAGGTGCTGGCTGTTGGCCACTCGTTGGAATATTTATTTTAATTTAATTTTCCTAACTCACTTATTTATTCTTTGCGGACTCCGCGATCTCCGCGAGAAAAAACCTTATGGTGTTGGCCATTGGCAGGGGTATTCCTCGTTGGACTATTTTTCTTAATTTAATTTTCAACCATCACTTATTTTTTCTTTGCGGACTCGGCGACCTCCGCGAGAAAAAACCGTATGTGTTGACTGTTGGCCGTAGTATAGTTAGAATATTTTCTTTAATTTAATTTTCCTAACTCACTTATTTATTCTTTGCGGACTCGGCGATCTCCGCGAGAAAGTATCGTTTATTTGTAGATTTGTGTATTCGTGTATGGGGGTTCCTCGTAGGAATATTTTTCTTAAATTAATTTTCCCACCCTCACCTAATTTATGCTTTGCGGACTCGGGGATCTCCGCGAGAAAAAACCTTATGGTGTTGACTGTTAGCCGTAGTAGAGTTGGAATATTTTCTTTAATTTTAATTTTCCCACCTTCACCTATTTTTTCTTTG
>JAYRWN010000314.1:0-10711 GCA_041917975.1 Saprospiraceae bacterium
GAAGAAGTAACTGTCGTTGGTTATGGTACTTTCCGTTCCAGGGAGGTAACCAGCTCTATTGCTACCGTAAAAGCTGAAGAATTTAACAAAGGTAACGTGACTAACCCGGCCAACCTGTTACAGGGTAAAGTGGCCGGTCTGACGATTTCACAGCAAGGAGGTGACCCCAACGGTGCTACGCAGATCCGCTTAAGGGGAACTTCAACCCTCGGTTCAAACATCGAACCGCTCATCATTATCGATGGAGTCATCGGAGCTAATTTACAAACGGTGGATCCATCGGATATTGAATCTATGGACGTTTTAAAAGATGCCTCCGCTGCAGCTATCTATGGTACGCGAGCTGCTTCCGGAGTGATCATCATTACTACTAAAAAGGGTAAGGCCGGTAGGACAACAGTTAATTATAATGTCTTTGGTACAGTTGATGGTGTTGCTGCTACACCGGATGTTATGAATGCAGCTGAATATAGAGCTTATACCCCACCTACTCCGTTGGTGCGCTCGAAAGACCTAGGTTCAGATACGGATTGGTTTGGAGAACTGACAAGGACTGCTATTTCCCATACTCACAATTTATCTTTATCAGGTGGTGCTGACAAAATGAGCTATCGGGCTTCATTTAATTATCGGGGTAATCAAGGAGTAGGTATTGGTTCAGGATTCAATCAATTGAATGGACGACTAAATCTAAACCAAAAAGCTCTAAACGATAAACTTGATTTATCGCTGAATTTTGCTTTGACTTCACGCAATGAAGATCTGATCCCAGCTGAAGCATTTGCTTACGCTGCGGTTTATAATCCAACAGCTCCAGTAAAATCAACTTCAGCCGACTTTGCTCAATATGGTGGGTATTTTGAAGAGACCAAATTCGACTATTATAACCCTGTCTCAATGGCAGAACAAATTGATCGGTTAAGGGTCGCTAAAAGAAATTTATTTAATATTTCCGGCGATTATGAAATATTATCCGGTTTAAAGATTGGGGCATTCTACTCTCAGCAACGCACTAGTGATAATTATGGAAACTACATCCCAAAGACAGTATTATGGTCTTCAAATGGAAAAGGTAATGCTGATATAAGGAATGATGAATCATTTAACCAACAGTTAGATTTAACGGCAAAATATAACTTGGATTTAGGCCGGAATAAAATAATTAAGCTCCTAGGAGGGTACTCCTGGCAAGAATTTATCAATTCAGGTTTTGGCGCTGCTGGTAATCGATTTATAACCGATGAATTCTCATTTGATAATATTGGTGCTGCCGCTGACTTTGCTGATGGTTTGGGAAATGTTTTTAGTTATAAAAACAGTAATAAACTGATTGCATTTTTCGGACGAGCTTCCTTAAATATGGATGATAAGTATTTTGTAACTGCTAGTTTAAGGAGAGAAGGCTCAACAAAGTTTGGTGTTAATAACAAATGGGGATTTTTTCCAGGAATTAGTGCGGGCGTTGACCTCAGTCGAGTTTTTGGTTTGCAAAATTTCCAACAACTTAAGCTCCGTGCTGGTTATGGAGTAACCGGTAACACACCTTCTGACTCATATTTATCTTTCTTAACTTTAAATACTACTGGAAATTATTTTTATAATAATGGAGTTTTCGTTCAATCCATTGGTCCAACTAGGAATGCAAATCCTAATCTTAAATGGGAAACAAAATCTGATATCAATTTAGGTGTTGATTTCGCTAGAGGTGATTTTGACGGCACGGTTGAATATTATTCAACAACTACTAATGACCTTATTCTCGCTTATGAGGTTGCAGTACCCCCAAATTTGAATAATACAACATTTTTAAACATTGGAGAACTCAAAAACTCTGGTCTAGAATTAACTCTAGCATATAGGGGTATAAATAATACTGCTTTTAGTTGGACCCCTACTTTTACCTCCACTTTTTTCATAGAAAATAAACTAGTATCACTATCAGATCCTTCAAATGGTTTAGAATTTGGTGAGTTAGGTTACCAGGATCGTACTGGATTAGGATCTCCTGGGCAAAATGGAACACCGTTGATTCGGCTTCAGGAAAGAGCTCCTCTAGGTCAGATCATCGGACTTAAATTTACTGGAATAAATGAAAAAGGTGAAGTGGCTTATGAGGATGGTGACGGGGATGGCAGTTTTGATGATGCTAAGGATCGTTTAGTGATCGGAAATGGATTGCCAAAGCTGCAAATAGGTTTAAATAATACTTTCCGTTTTGGTAATTTTGATGCTTCCCTATTTATTAGAGGTGTTTTCGGCCACGATCTTGTAAATACATATCGCGCATTTTATGAAGCTCCGGGAGCCGCTTCTTCCTATAATATTATGGCAACAACGCCAGATAAAGTACCTAACCAGACTGGAACAGCTAAATTTTCCAGCTTGCACGTTGAAAAGGCAGATTTTATAAAACTAGATAATTTGGAGTTAGGATACAACATACCAATTTCAAAAGGACCATTCACTTCAGCCAGAATCTATCTCAATGGTAGGAACTTAGTAACAATTTCAAATTATTTAGGAATTGATCCAGAGCCCCGCCTAGCAGATATTGGGGAGAGAGGCGAATCTACAACGCCAGATCCACTGGCGCCAGGCATTGATAGAAGAGGCACTTATTATACAGTTCGTTCGTTTTCATTTGGCGCAAACCTTAATTTCTAAAACATTAAAAAAGATTATCAATGAAATGGGTTAATTATATTTTGACTTTTTTTCTTCTTATCACTTTTACGCAATCATGTACCGATTTGGAAGAGGAAGTTTTTGATCGATTTACCGAGGATAACTTCTTTAAAAATCAGGATCAGATCGTAGCCGCTTTCGGAAGTGCTTATACGAGTTTATATGGCTACACTGGTGACCTTATGGCCATCCAGGAAGTATCAAGTGATGAAATTGTCGTTCCAACCCGTGGTAATGACTGGAATGATGGAGGTATTTGGAGACAATTACACCAACATACTTACGGTCCTGCAACTGATCAAGTTGGAGGTGCATGGAATTTCTTATATGGAGGAGTTAATACCTGCAATCGACTTATATTCCAGTTTGAGAAGTTAGATTTTGAAGGTAGGGAAGCTGTAATTTCTGAATTAAAAGCTCTTAGAGCAGTTTTTTATCTATGGATTCTAGATGCCTTTGGAAACGTGCCAGTGGTGGATAAGTTTGATACACCTGCGGACTTTAAGCCTAATACAACGTCAAGGGCGCAGGTTTTTTCCTTTGTAGAAAGTGAACTTAAAACTGCAATATCGAATTTAAGTAAAGATGTTGCCACAACCTATGGTCGTGTAAATTATTATGCTGCACAAGCTGCCTTAGCTAAGCTTTACATAAATGCCCAAACTTATACAGGGACAACTAAATGGAATGAAGCTCTAGCGGCTTGTAATGAGATTATTAATAGCGGAAAGTATTCTTTCAATGGCTCTTATGCGGATATTTTTAGCCCCACTAACGGTGGAAACCCGGAGATGATTCTGGCCATTCCGTATGATCGCGTGTTTGCAAAAGGGTTTGTTTTAATTCAACAAACGTTACACTATGCCAGCCAGGCTACATACCAGTCAACTGAACAGCCATGGAACGGATGGTGTACTTTGGAAGAATTTTATAATTCTTATGAAGATAATGATCTTAGGAAAAAGGCTAACTTTTTGGCTGGTCCTCAATTTTCTTCGGCTGGAGTTAGATTGGTTGACCCCGGAGCCGAAGCCACCGACCCGGATGGACCGCCTTTGACTTTCACAGCGGCCATCAATGAATTAAGCCCAAATGCTTTAAGACAAGCCGGTGCTCGTATTGGAAAATATGCTTTTGAAAGAGGTTCTACGCGTGACCTAAATAATGATTTCCCAATATTTAGGTATACAGATATTTTATTATTGAAGGCAGAATGCCACTTAAGACTTGGTTCAAATCTAAATGAAGGACTGAATTTAGTAAATCAAGTCAGGGCAAGAGCAGGGATAAATCCCTTTGCCGAGTTGACACTTGAAAATCTTTTAGCAGAAAGAGGACGAGAGATGTTTTTTGAAAATCATCGCCGATCCGATTTAATACGGTTTGGTCAGTATAATAAAGCATGGTGGGAAAAACCCGTATCAGACCAGAACAAAAATATCTTTCCTATACCTCGCGGTCCGATTTCGGCAAACCCAAATTTGAAACAAAATCCTGGTTACTAATCTCATTTGAAATATACACTGTTTTAAAAGGCAAATCAATTTTGATTTGCCTTTTTTTGTTTACTGGCTTTCCTGAACGGGGTAATTGCTATACCTTTGTCTTTACATTGTTGAGGCCTGACAACATGCCCTAACTATTGGTTATGTTACATTCAAGGGCAGATCATATTTTCTGGTGGAGTGTATTTCTTGGTATCTCCCTGACCGCTGTCTTTTCATGCCGGAAAAAACCGCAAATACATTCATTTACCAAACATTATATAGAATTCCAAAATAACCTTATTTATTCGGATACCTTTAATGCCTACCTGTTCCGCAATTTTTACAATGGTGGGGGAGTAGCAGTCGGAGATATTAACAATGATGGTTTGGCAGATATTTATCTGGCCGGTAATCAGGTGGATAACAAATTATTGTTAAATAAAGGCCATTTTGTATTTGAAGACATTACCCAAAAAGCCGGAGTGGCTTGCCCAGAGGTGTGGAGTACAGGAGTAAATCTGGTTGACATTAATGGCGATGGCTGGTTGGACATTTATGTCTGTAAGTCCGGGCCTGCCGGCGGGGCCAAGCGGCATAACGAATTGTTTATTAACAACCGCAATTTAACCTTTACCGAAAAATCTGCTGAATACGGACTCAATGAAACCGGATTGAGTGTGCATGCAGCATTTTTTGATTATGATCTGGACGGAGACCTGGATTGTTACTTATTAAACAATGCCATTCAAAGTGTGGTAAATTTTACTATCGTCCCGGAGCAACGCAAAATTCGAGAAGTAAAAGGAGGGAATAAACTTCTGCGCAATGATCAGGGCCATTATGTAGATGTAAGCGCGGACGCTGGCATTTTTGGTAGCAAAATTGGCTTTGGATTAGGGGTTTCCATAAGTGATGTAAACGTGGATGGCTGGCCAGACATGTATATTTCCAATGATTTTTTTGAACGGGATTATTTATACCTCAATCAAAAAGATGGCACATTTAAAGAATGCCTGGAAGAACAAATCACTGAAATCAGCATGGGCGCAATGGGGGCAGACATTGCTGATATTAACAATGACGGGTGGCCGGATATATTTGTTACCGATATGTTGCCTATGACTCCGGAACGTTATAAATCAAAAACCCAGTTTGAAGATTGGAATAAATACCAGCTGAATGTACGTAATGGTTATTACCACCAGTATACCAGGAATACCTTACAATTAAATAATGGCAATGGAACCTTTAGTGAGATCGGTCGATTAGCAGGCGTGTCGGCTTCAGATTGGAGTTGGGGAGCTTTATTTATGGACTTAAATAATGACGGATGGAATGACATTTTTGTAGCCAATGGAATATTTAAAGACCTGACCGATCAGGATTACATTAATTATATGACCAATCCGGATATTGTATCGCGTATTCAGGCGCGTGACCCCGGCATCATTACCAAATTAATGGATAGTATTCCTTCTGTGCCCATTGCCAATTGTGTTTTTATTAACCAAAGGGACTTTACTTTTCGGGATGAAAGTAAATTATTAGAATTGGACGAACCAAGTTTTTCCAATGGTTCAGCGTTTGGGGATTTGGATAACGATGGCGATTTGGACTTGGTGCTAAATAATATAAATATGCCCTCTGTCATTTATGAGAATAAAGCCCGTCAGAACCTGCCTTTTCATTTTTTAGCTATTCAGTCGTCTGGTCATGCATTAAATACTTCCGCCATCGGTACCCGGCTTACTTTACATTACGGCGATTCAATTTTGTTGCGCGAAATGTATCCGGGCCGTGGGTTTATGTCCTCTTCAGATTATCGCCTGCATTTTGGTCTTGGAGAATGGCCTTACATTGATTCATTGGTGATTTATTGGCCGTCTGGTATACGCCAGACATTTCTAAACCCTCCTATGGATACCTTGCTGAAAATAGAAGAGCCACAAAATCTTACTGGGAAATTTATAACAAATCCTTTCAAACCCTTGTTAACAGCCGATGAAACCGTTTTTGGACAATTAGGCTTACATCATGAAAACGACTTTAACGATTTTGCCAGGGATCATTTAATGTTTCATCAACTTTCCAGGGAAGGTCCCCGCGTAGCCATTGGAGATATTAATGGCGACGGTATTGCGGATATTGCGGCGGGCAATGGCTCCGGTCACCCGGCTAAAATTTATTATAATGAACCTAAAGGATTTAAAGCTACGACTCCCGGTTTTTTAGATTCCAATAAATTAAGCGAATATGTGGTTGTGCATGCTTTTGATGCTGACCAGGATAATGATTTGGATTTATATTTTGGTGCCGGGGGAAATGAATTTCCCCAATCTTCATTTGCGATGATTGATTGGATGTTAATCAACGATGGCCGAGGCAAATTCACCTGCACCCAACAGACTCTTCCTTCCTTTATTTATCAAAGTACTTCCGCCGTTTGTAACGCCGATATTGATGGTGATGGCGACGAAGATTTATTTGTAGGAGCGAGAAATATTCCCCTTTATTATGGCGTACAACCTCCTGCGTTTTTATTACTAAATGATGGCTCCGGATTATTTCAGGAAGCACCAGCAGGTTCCTTACCGGATCAATCCAAATTTGGTATGGTAACCGATGCCACCTTTGCTGATCTAAATAGCGACAACGCTCCGGATCTAATAGTTGTTGGTGAATGGATGGCTCCAGAGGTTTTTTTAAATCGGGGAGGGAAATTTATACGGGATACGTTGAATGGACTTAATGGTTATACCGGATGGTGGCATCGCATTCTGGTGGAAGATATTGATGATGATGGTGATCTTGACCTGATAGCAGCCAACCATGGTTTAAATTCAAGATATAAAGCAAATAAACAGTCTCCGATTTATTTAATTATAAATGATTATGATCGAAATGGAGCCATTGATCCAATTTATGCTTATCCTGATCAAAATCATATCTTGTATCCATTTGCATTGAAACAGGATTTGGTACGACAAATTCCTTCACTAAACAAAAAATATTTGAAATATGCCAATTATTCCACCGCATCACTTGAAAATATTTTTGGACAGGAAATTTTAGCCAATAGTTTAAAATTGGAGGCTACTGAAATGCGATCAATGGTTTTTTTAAATGATGGTCAGGGAAATTTTTCACCCAGGCCTTTACCCATTGAAGCACAATTTAGTCCGGTATATGCTTTATTATTGGATGATGTGGATGGGGATGGAAGGCTGGATGTACTTGCTGGGGGGAATTTTGCCGGATCCAAACCGGAGGCTGGAAATTATCAAGCCGGATATGGCCTGTTTCTTCATGGTCAGGGGGATGGAACTTTTACCACTTGGAATGCACTTCAGTCTGGCTTGAATATTCGCGGGCAAATTCGAGATATTAAAAAAATTCCTGTGAATGATGAAAAGTACTATGTTTTTTTCAGGAACAACGATGCTCCGGTTTTTTATAAGCTGAATAAATAAATAACCATATGAGAGGATGGAATTATTGGGCAGGAGGTTTGGCTCTCACATTACTGTGGATGCACTGCGAAAAATCGGCCTACCACCAACAGTTGAGTGAACAATTAGCTACAGGTCAACGATTTGATACAATACTATTTGATATCCATTTCGGCATGCAACGAAATGATTTTTTTGCCTATTGTTGGAAAAAAAACCAGGAAGGTCTATTTACCAATGGAAGCACAAATACTACGGTTCGATATAAAACTAAAGAGTTTCTAAGCAAACCGGTTTATGTGGATTTTTATCCAACTTTTTATAATGACCGGATTATAGAAATGCCCGTTTACTTTAACTATGAAGCATTTGCACCGTGGGATAAATCCTTTAGCAGCGACTCTCTATATGCCGAAGTTTTAACTTTTATCACCACGAAATATGAAACTACCTTTGCCGATATAAAATTACCGCATGAACCTGAGCCCGTGAAAATAAGCCTGAGAGGTAACCGGAGAATTATGTTAAGGAAAGAAAATGATAAAGTAGTTGCCCTCTTTTCTGATATGTCCCTGCACCCGGACCGGATTCTTAAAAAGAAAGAAAAATGACTAATTGCATGAAGTTGCTCGGAATTTTTGGATTGATATGTTTATTTGCTTGTTCAAAAGGCTCCATTGAAGAAAAAGGATTCGAAATACATTCACCCTTATTCGTGCTAACGGATAGCCAATTGACGGGGATTAATTTTACAAATACTCTGCGATTTGATGAATCTTTTAATATTTATACCTATCGCAATTTTTATAATGGGGGAGGTGTTGCTATCGCCGATATCAATAATGATCGTTTGATGGATATTTATTTTACCTCAAACATGGATAAAAACCGTTTATATCTTAATAAGGGTAATTGGACTTTTGAGGACATTACAGTACAAGCTGGAGTCGGAGGCTCACGCAGTTGGAGCACGGGAGTAAGCATCGCCGACATTAATAATGATGGCTACCTTGATATTTATATTTGTAATTCGGGTGATGTCCAGGGAGATAATAAACAAAACGAATTATTTATAAATCAAGGTGATCTGACTTTTAAAGAACAAGCAGCCGAATATGGTTTGGACGATCGTGGATTTTCCACGCATGCGGCTTTTTTTGATTATGATCATGATGGGGATCTGGACATGTATTTATTAAATAACTCCTACCGGTCAATCGGTAGTTTTAATCTAAAATACAATGAACGATTAATTCGAGATTCCTTGGGAGGCGATAAGCTATACCGCAATGATGGTAAACATTTTAAGGATGTGAGTGTGGAGGCCGGAATCTATGGCAGTATCATCGGTTTTGGCTTGGGAGTGACAGTAGGTGACGTGGATAATGATGGTTGGCAGGATATATATGTCTCCAACGATTTTTTTGAACGAGACTACCTGTATATTAATCAAAAGAATGGGACTTTTAAAGAAATGTTGACGGCACAGATGGATGCTATCAGTGCGGCATCCATGGGCGCTGCAATGGGTGATATCGATAACGATTTATATCAGGACATTTTTGTGACTGAAATGTTACCGCATGATACTCGCCGCCTAAAAACAAAAACTACTTTTGAAGACTGGGATACTTATCAGTATAAATTGGATAATGATTATTATCACCAGTTTACCCGTAATGCTTTACAACGAAACAATGGTGACGGCACTTTTAGCGAAATTGCCCGGATGTCCGGTGTAGAAGCGACCGATTGGAGTTGGGGCGCTTTGATTGCTGACTTTGATTTGGATGGATTAAAAGATTTATTTGTAGCTAATGGTATTTTTCAGGATTTAACCGATCAGGATTATTTGAATTTTATTGCCAATGACTCCATAAAAAGCCTGGTTACCCAAACCGGCAAATCAAACTTTGAAAAATTAGTCAGTTATATTCCTTCGGAAAGCTTGCGAAATTATTTATTCAAAAATAATGGCGATTGGACATTTACCGATGTTTCCGATAAGAATGGTATAAATACCAAAAGTTTTTCCAACGGCTCCGCTTATGGCGATTTGGATAACGATGGTGATTTGGACCTGGTGATAAATAATGTTAATTCGCCCGCATATGTCTATCAGAATAGAAGTAAACAACAGCCAGCAGCACGTAGTTCGCTGACTTTTGTTATACGCGGAAATGAGACTTGTAACGCTATTGGCACCAAAATCATTTGTTACAGCAGTGGTGAAAAACAGATGCTGGAGTTGATGCCTAATACGGGTTTTCAATCAACGATGGACAACCGGCTTTTTTTTGGTTTTAATCAAGTTCAGGTTGTGGATTCGGTAAAAATATTTTTTTATAACGGCCAACAAATCAAACTGAACCAGGTACAAGTTAATCAAAATATTCTGATCGATATCTCTTCTGCATCAGTTAACCCTGAGCCGATTAATCCAACAAAACCAATGGCTTACACAGTAAAAAATGAGGGAATTTCCAAATTATTCAAACATCAGGAAAATAGTTTCAGCGATTTTGATCGGGATCGAATGATTTATCATATGAAATCCACGGAGGGACCTGCTTTAGCTCATGATGATGTAAACGGTGACGGTCTGATTGATTTTTATATTGGCGGGGCGAAAGATCAAGCCGGCGCGTTATACATACAGAATAAGAGCGGCACTTTTGTGCTAAAAATGAATACAATTTTTGAATCAGACAAAGGTTGTGAAGATGTAGACGCTGAATTTTTTGATGCTGATGGCGATGGAGACCTTGACCTTTATGTAGCCAGTGGCGGTAATGAATTTTCCAATATCAGTATGGATTTATCTGATCGCCTGTATATAAATAAAGGCGATGGTACTATGCTTAAATCGTCCCAAAACTTGCCCACCTTTAAAAATGAAAGCACCGGCTGTGTGAGTGCTGGAGATGTTGATGGTGATGGGGATATAGATTTATTCGTAGGTATCCGGCTGGAGCCTAAATTTTATGGTATGCCCATGAATGGTTATCTGTTAATCAATGATGGCAAGGGTAATTTTTCTGATCAGACAAAGGACCGTGCACCAGAATTAAATAAACTCGGATTAATCAC
>JAYRWN010000315.1:0-2939 GCA_041917975.1 Saprospiraceae bacterium
GATGCGCGTATAAGTGCCACAACGGCACAGATTGCCATCCATGGCCCCTTCGATGGCTTCATCGGAAGGATTGGGATTGGCTTTCAGAAAGGCTACAGCATTCATGATCTGCCCGGCCTGACAATAACCACACTGGGGCACATCGTGCTCCAGCCAGGCTTGTTGTACCGGATGATCGCCATGTTCTGACAAGCCTTCGATGGTGGTAATGGCCTGATTGCCCACCTGTGCTACGGTAAGCTGACAGGAGCGCACGGCAATATCCCCCAGATGAATGGTACAGGACCCGCACATAGCTATCCCGCAGCCGTATTTTGTGCCCACCAGATTCAGGTGGTCCCGCAAGACCCATAACATGGGTGTGGAAGGATCAACATCAACAGTTTGATTTTTGCCATTAACTTGAAGATTAAACGTTGCCATATGATTTATTAATTCACTAAATATAACAAATATTATCCAAGCATTTGGTTTTGTCCGGAAAAGGGCTGATGATAATGTCTAGTTCCAGTAGCTTTGTACAATGCATTGGCTAAAGCGCCAAAAATAGGAGGAAAAGGAGGTTCACCCATCCCAGTAGGGTCTTTCTCATTTTGAACGAAATGCACCTCAATGGCCTTAGGTGCTTCACTACAGCGGATTTGGTGATAATTGTGAAAATTATTTTGCTGCGCAACACCACCTTTAAAAGTCAGTGCACCATACATCGCGCAGCCAATGCCATCCACGATAGCCCCTTCTGCCATGTTGACTGCTGCATCAGGATTTACAACCACTCCGCAGTCGATGGCACAAACAACTTTATTCACTTGGGGATGGCCATCTTTCATCTCTAACTCCAGCACATGAGCGGCATAAGAGTTATGGCAAAAATACGCCGACACGCCCCGATGAGTTGGAGAGCTAGCGGTCCAACTTGCTTTGTCCCGCACCATTTCCAATACGCCTGCATAGCGCGCAGGATCATAATCATTACGTTCACCTACTGGCGAAGTTTTTGCTTTTTCGAGAAGTTGTAAACGGAAGTCAATAGGGTCTTGACCCGCTAATTCCGCCACTTCATCCAGAAAAGACTGTTCAGCGCCTGCTAAAAAGTTTGAATGTGGCGCTCTAAACGCGCCGATGGTGATGTTAGATGTCACCGACCAATCCTCAGCTAAATAGTTATCGACAGCACCGGCCGGAAAACGATTAGCGGCCCAGCCCAAAGGACTTTCCGGTATTCCACCGGCTTTGACCTGATAGGCGATCAGCTGATTATTTTCATCCAAAGCTGCTTTATAGGTAGCATGGTAGGCTGGTCGATAGATGCCAAAAGTCATATCATCTTCTCGGGTGTATAGCAGCCGTATGGGAGCCTCTACTTTTTGGGAGATTAAGGCTGCTTCTACAGCGTAGTGGATATAAGCACGGCGGCCAAAACCACCACCCATACGCGTAAGGTGGATTTTGATATTTTCTAACGGTATATTTAATCTGGCGGCAATGGTACTCTCCGCTACGCCCGGAGCCTGAAGAGGCCCAGCTACTTCCGCTTTATCCGCAGTGACATGGGCAAAGAAATTTATAGGTTCCATAGAATTATGTGCCAGAAAAGGTGCTGTGTAGGTTCGCTCAAGCATTTTAGCTGCCCGTTTAAAGGCTTGTGCAGGATCCCCATCTTTCCGCAAGACTTTCCCTTTTTTTGCCGCCATCCTGGTCATGGCTGCGATGTGGTCCTGTGTATTTTCTAAGCCACCAGGTATATTCCGGATTTGATCTCCACCCCATCCGGCCACCGTCTCCGTATAGTCTGCAAAAGGTTCCCACTCGACTTTGAGCGCTTTTTTGGCATTCATGACCTCCCAGGTACTTTGCCCGACAATGGCTACCAGCTCGGTAAAGGCCGTGGTGTCAAAACCACCGCGTTTGTAGTCATCCTGCAAACTTTTAATAACAAAAACATCTTTTATGCCAGGCATTGTCCGTACCAAGGAATCATCCATGGCTTTGAATTTTAAGCCAAAGGCAGGAGGATGAACGATCATTGCCGTCAATGTGCCCTCTTTGGTATAATCAACTCCGAATAATGGTTTGCCGGTAACGATGCCCAGACCATCCACATTTTTACGCGACGTGCTAATAATTTTAAAGTCTTTAATTTCTTTAAGTGAAACGTCGCTAGGCACCGGAATATTCGCAGCCGCCGCTGCCATCGCTCCATATCCGGCTGATTTGCCACTAAACTGATGATGTAAAACACCGGCTTCGGTGGTTATTTCATTGACCGGTACCTGCCAGATTTTCGCTGCTGCTTCTTTCAACATTTGGCGTGCAGTGGCCCCGGCAATTCGCAAATTTTTCCAGGTGGTTGAAATACCTCTACTCCCTCCGGTAAATTGATTGCCATACAGTTTGTTATTAAAAATTGCTTGCTCGACTACCACATTTTCCCAGTCTATATCCAATTCATCGGCCACGATCATGGGCATAGACGTTTTGACATTCTGCCCAAATTCAGGGTTCGGTGCTAAGATCGTAACTACCCCATTTTCTCCTATTTTTAGGAAAGCATTCAATTCAAACCATTCTTTAGGCATGCTCAGTACTGTAGATTTAACTGCGGCAGGTTTGCAACTGTTAAACCAATTAAAACCCAAGACTAAGCCTCCTCCGGCCAATACCGAGGATTTCAAAAAATTTCTTCTCCCGGATGTTTTTCTTATTGATTCCATAGACGATGAGATAGACAATTACTGATTAATTTTAGCAGCTATTAAATCATTACATTTTACTCGCCGCCGTTTTAATGGCCGCTTTGATGCGCGTATAAGTGCCACAACGGCACAGATTGCCATCCATGGCCCCTTCGATGGCTTCATCGGAAGGATTGGGATTGGCTTTCAGAAAGGCTACAGCATTCATGATCTGCCCGGCCTGACAATAACCACACTGGGGCA
>JAYRWN010000316.1:0-10482 GCA_041917975.1 Saprospiraceae bacterium
GATAAAACCCTGGTTCTGCTTACCAACAATTTATCTTGGACAGCAGACACCATCTCCCAGCTTTATAAAGCCAGATGGGATATTGAAGTGTTTTTCAAACATCTAAAACAATTGTTTAGGGTAAAAACCTTTATTGGCACTTCCCCCAATGCCGTACGCATTCAAATGTGGTGTTCCATGATCGCTATTCTATTGTTCAATTATCTGAAAAGTATGGCAAAATACCGCTGGCATTTATCCAATTTGGTTGGTTTTTTGAGAATAAACTTGTTCGTAAAAATTAACCTTTGGAATTGGCTTAATCATCCCTATATCCTACCTAAAAAATATCCTCATCCCTTGACTCTATTTAATCCCACCGGGGATTCCTCCTGATTTTTCCCCTTTCCTGTCAATAATTCCTTGATTCTTAGTCCAATTCTTCCTTATTATTATTTATTTTGGACAACTGTGATTTTATCAATAAATTTGAAAGCCATCCTAATAAAGAATTAAATCTAGAAGGATTTGTGCCTAACTGTACTAAAAAATCTGTTTAAAATTTAAATAATAAATTTTGTTTTGATAAACCAGCGAAACATGTGGTATTTGGTATTTCAAGAATATCTGATTTTAGCGAATACATATTTATAATATTAAATTTATTATTTCTATATTTTATGGTTACATTGAAATTAAAAATTGATGAATATTAACAAATTTTGTCAATATTTTAATATATATGATTGAATATTAAAATATATTTAAATGGAAGCTATGCAAAAAAAAACTACTGCAAAAGTTATCTTCAATTAAATTAATATAAATAAAATTTAAAATGGTGATAGTATATATTTGGAATTTTAGAGGAAAGAAAGAGGCTTGGGGACACGCCTCCGCTTTGGTAAGCAATCAATACATTTCTTGGTGGCCAATATCAGACAATAGAGTTAGATCGAAACTTTATGATGACATTTACAGCGCCCACCCAATAGGGAACAGACAACTTTATGATGATATCAGCGATGAAGGTTGTACTCCGAATCACACAATCAAAATTGAAGGATTAAATGAAAGTAAAATTCTGACTTGGTGGAGACGAACAGCCTTATCATGGGGAGGTGGTTTAGCTCTGGGGCCACCATCATTAATGTGGAGCAGTTTAGGGTGGAACTGCTCTAAAATTGTAGCTACTGCTCTTAAGGAAGGAGGCGGAGATCGATATAGTAGCATAGTAAAATCTTTTAATTTTATTTGGACTCCGAATGATGTTAAGTATTATGCTGAATCAATTGTAGATGGAATTCGTAAAATGAAATTATGAATCTAAAACAAATTAAGTTGTGATTTAACACAAAAAGTAAGCTCATTTTGCTACCCAAGTAATACTCGGTCCAAGGTAATGGATTTGGTCTCTTGGAATCCAGATTTGAATGGCGCCGCCGGACAATTTATTTTTTATATTATGAAAGATGTTGCTCTGTGATGCCACACGTCCTACGTAGATTCTTGCTCCTGGGAGTAAAGATGTACTAAGGATAAAGTCCATTCTGCTCCATTCATGCTTAACCGCTCCAAACAGACGATACTCTTCCATGATAGTTGGTCGCATTGGTGACAACCAAATGCCATGGCCCTTACCAAACATTTTTGAGCCCCTGCGGGTGGCGAAGGTCTCATTTCCTTGCCAAGGAGCGATATCTGTTTTAGCAGAACTAGCTCCGGAGTTATCATCGAGTGAATCGAAAACTCTATAAAGGTGCATAATATGGCGACTGATGATTTGGGCATATTTTGATCCGGCAAATGTTCTTTGAAGGTCAGTCTCAAGTTTCTTTATCTCCGTCGGTGCTTTTCCAACTTGGACGATTTTCTCACCTTCAAAGACAGCCACCAGTTCACCATAGCTTTTTACGTCGTTTATAAATGAGAACAATGTGTTTTCGACAAACGGATCCCTTAAATCGCTCATAACTCCAGATTTTTCTATTATTGAAATTGTTAAATTATTAGATGGCAAACAACCTTATCACATATAATCTTTAATATTTAATCATAAATTTTCCCGTGGACAAATGGTACTGTATCTGAGGCATGTTTATCGGAATATTCTAACCAATTGTAAAATAGATAGTCTTTATTTCTACATAATACAGATTCATGTCTATAATTGCCACCCTCGTGAACTGAGTAATGACATGATTCACAAAGTATTACACAATGGACAAATCATTTAAGCCTCCGTGTGAGGCATGGTACACATGGGGCTTGAGCTATTTCCTTAAACCGTACTCGAAACCAGCTTTAAATCCTTCTTCGGCGTTTTTTTTACACCCTTCCCAATCTAATACACTACTGATAAGAATTAGTACTATTATTCCTAAAAAGAAGAATCTGATGTCACGCTTTGTAATATAAAATCTATTCATTTTATTTCCTCTTTGTGTAATAAATTGTATTGTTCATTTTTTTTAAAAAAAACTTATTTTGGTCAAAGAATGCCGCAACTTTTTGGAAAATTTGATTCACTTAAATTTTATCTTAAAATATCGATCAGACTATTTACTTCTGATAATTTGTTGTAGACCAAGGGTGGAAACTTCATTTTACCCCATTCCGATTTAAATTCTAAATTATTTAAAAAAGTAATTTGTTTTTCCAACATATCCATATATGATAAGTTTAATTCCTGACCAAGCCCATAGAGAATACTTTGAATCCATACCGGCGATAGGACCTGGGACAAGTCCGAATCTCTGAGGACAGAGACTATTAGTTGCTTTTTAGGGGTTAAATGCTCTATACTTTCATAAGGATATTTAGAATGGGTTATGCAGGTAACCACTAGTTCTTTAACATACTTATCTTCACCATTATTATGATCCTTAAATGCTTTTATAGCTCTGGTTATATTTTCGGATTCATTTGGTGTACCTGTGTGGTTAAAATCGTGGAACAATGCGGCTACAAGTAAAGATCTTAAGTATTTCCCCCTCAACCCGGATTTAATGCCGCCATCAAACGCTTCCCATAATACATGTAAGGTATGACGCGTATTGTGATAGGGCATGTAGGCATTGGGAGCTTTAAGTACTAACCTAAAATAGGCTTTTAAATCGCCATCAAATAAACTCAAATTATTGTTAATAATGTCAGTTACTCTCAAGGTATAAAATATTTAAAATAATGTTATATGATCATATTGATTTTTGTCTATTGATTTGGACAAATGTTAGTTTATCTTAAATATTACTAGGAAGGTAAAATGCAATTCTTTATTAAGAACAAAGAACTGATTGTATAAGCTGTTTGATAAACTGTATTATTTACAGGCTATTAATGCAAAGTCATGAACAAGCCATAAGCATTCAGCACCATCTAAAGGAAAGGAATGATTGTGATGGTGTGGGTGATGTTTGCGATCAATGCCCTGGCGGTAACGATAATCAGGATAAGGATAACGATGGTATTCCAGACTGTATGGATCAAGGGTCAATCCAGGACCTTCCGGAAGAGTGGATCTGCGATAAAAATTATAAGAAGGTTCTACTATGTCATCGTGCTCCTGATAATCCTGATCAATTTAAAACCCTCTGTGTAAATTTTAGCGCTGTCGCGGAGCACCTGGCTAACGGTGATTATTTAGGGCCTTGTGCAGTAACCACATGTAGCAATAATGCCAACAGTTGGACATCACCTTTGACTACAGTGAAAAACATAACCAATGTGGTGACTATCTATCCCAACCCAAACCACACCCGGTTATTGAACCTCTCGTTTAATGCCCCGGTGGAAAATGAGGGACACCTTTATATCCTGGATATCTACGGGAAAACATTACAGGATATGCCCATCGGAATTGGGCAGAGGAACCTTTCCATGCCATTGGCTTTTGCCACTCCTGGGATATATATTATCAGCGTCCAAATTGGTGATCGAATGGCACATAAACATAAGGTGGTGGTGAATTAAAGCAAGTGTATTAACTAAACTGGAGGACACCCAAGTAGATTTTTAATGGCATTTTTAAAAGTGCTAGAATTATGTATTCAGATAAGTGGTTTATTCTTGCGGTATTATATTTTTCCTATGAGGCTCTTCCTCAAATCAGTTAGTCTGGGTAACTCGGATTTTATACCACAGAAGGACATTTTTTAGCTTTTTACGGTCATATTATAGAAACAATATATTAACAAAATACGTATACCAGGACTGACCCCAGCCAAAAACGAACTGAAAATCCGCGAGTGTATTATTAACTGGATATTAGATATGATCTTTATTTATATATATGGGAGAGCAAGATATCTAAACTTAACATATATGTTAATTAACTGATATAAATCCGGGTGGTTGACTCAACGGGAATATATATTAAAACTATTTTGTATAAAGTGTGACAATACAAATAGTGTATCTGGATCAGGACAACTTAAAACAATAAAGGTGGTCAGAGCTTTCCCGGACCACCTTTTCCCTTTTAAGCAGTTAGATTAAAAATAATTACTTTGACTGTTAAGTCAATAGTGTGAAATTAATCTTCTTTGATGGAGGATGTTGGGGTAGTTAATGAGGTGCGTTTGCGCCAAAAACGCCACAAAAAGCTTAACAACAGCCAAGTCATGCATCAATTCTTTAAACAGTTAGATCTACACCGGGGGACAGTGTATGCACATTAATCCTTGCAGATTGGTGGCGGGGGATTTTTGATTGGTGGAGGGATACGCTTCATTGTTCAAAAGTTGTGCCAATTAAGTTTGGAATTAGGAATGTGGAATTAGGAATGAATAATTAAAAAATTAATAATGAATAATGATGGCGGGAAAGGAAATTAGGGCTTGTCGCTTAATTTCGGTACACGTGGAGGGTGAGTTCACCGCCTTGCAGCAATTGCTGATGGGTGAGGTAGGGGGTTTTGATGTCCTGGCCGTTTAACAGGGCTTTGCGGAAGCCGGTCTTGTTTTTAGAAATTTCTTTTTTGACGGTGATGCGCAATTGTTTTTGGTTGGGCAAGAGGAGCGTGGCCTCATCGATAAAAGGATAACCGAACACATATTGGCCGGAGGCCGGGTTCATCGGATAAAAGCCCAGGGCTGTCCACACTAGCCAGGCGCTCATCTGGCCGCAGTCTTCATTTCCGCTCAGCCCATCCGGTCCGGATTGATACATGCTGTCTTTGACCGTTTGCAGCCATTGCGCGGCTTTTTCTGGATGCCCCAGATGACTATACATATAAATGATGTGATGACTGGGCTCATTGCCATGAGCATATTGACCGATCAGGCCGCTGATGTCTGAAGACACAAAGTTGCCATGTAATTCGGAGGATGCATTAAACAGTTCATCCAGTTTTTGGGCTAATTTTTCTTTTCCGCCATGTAACTTGGCCAAGCCGTCTACATCATGGGGAACAAAAAAGGAATGCTGCCAGGCGGTGCCTTCGGTATAAGGGCTTGATTCGCTATGGTCGGAATACAGGGGATCAAATGGTTCGACAAATTTTCCAGCGCTGGTCTTGGCGCGCATGAATCCGGTGGTAGAATCAAAGAGGTTTTGGTAACGTAAGGCCCGGTCGGCGTATAATTTATAGTCCTCCATTTTACCCAATTTGCGGGCCACCTGGGCAATGCACCAATCATCATAGGCATATTCCAAAGTATTGGTGACGCTTTGGCCATGCAGGTCATGGGGAAGATAGCCGTATTGATTATAAGCCGGAACGCCCCGGATGGGTTGGTGGGCACTCTTGACCATGGCGGTGTAGGCGTGCTTATAATCAAAACCCGGGAAATCTTTCAAAATGGCGTCGGCGAGTACGGGTATGGCGTGATACCCGGTCATGGTATTGGTTTCCCAGGTACTCAGGTCCCATACGGGCAGTAGCCCATGATCATCATAAAAGGTGAGCATGCTGTTCATAAATTCCGGGACAAGCTCGGGCTGGGTAATGGTGTGCAGGGGATTAAGGGCACGGAAGGTGTCCCATAAGGAAAAGACAGTATATTTTTTAGATTTCTCCGGCATAACTTTAACAGTGTCGGAGTGATGGCGGTAACGTCCGTCTGCGTCAGAATACAAGTTGGGGGCGAGGCAAGTGCGGTACAGAGCGGTATAAAACTGGGTTAAAAAAGCCTGGTCGGTGCTCTTGACCTGGATTTTACTCAACTCTTTTTCCCAGGCGTTTTCTGCTTTTTTGCGGGCACTGGCGAAGTCATGATTTTTTAATTCATCTTCAATGGCCTGCAGGGCGCTTTCCCAACCGACAGAGCTCAAACCGACGCGGACTTCTAACGCCTGCTGAAGCTGACCAAATTTCAGCACGGCTTTTACCTTTGGTCCGGTCGCAAATGAATTGACCGGTTGATCCTGATGATCACGAAAATGGTAAATCTGAATCGGGTGTGAAAAACGGGCGGCAAAAAACAACCGCTGATTTTTAGCCCAGCCGTTAGAAAAACGGTAACCGATGAGGGTTGAGTCATCCAGAACTTGCATACCGGCGTCAAAACACGAATCCCAATTAATGGCAAATCCCATATCGAAACGGAGGAATCCCTGCTGATCAGGAAACGTGTACCGGTGATAACCGCAACGGGGAGTGGCGGTAAACTCACAGCCTACCTGGTTGCTTAATTTCACACGGTAATAACCTGGTGAAGCTGCTTCATCCTGATGGGAAAAAGGAATCTTGATAACCGATTGCTGTAATTGGGACGTGTTGGTAAGGGGAAGCACGGAAATATCACACCAGTCGCCAATACCAGTGCCGCTTAAGTGGGTATGGCTGAAACCCGCAATGGTGTCGCTGCTGTAATGGTATCCGCTGCACCAATCCCAGCCATGTTTACCATTATCCGGACTTAACTGGACCATGCCAAAGGGGACAGTGGCACCAGGATACACGTGCCCATGCCCACCCGTGCCCAAAAAAGGGTCCACATATGCCGACCATTTAGTCTGACTATTCGTTGAACAGGAGGATAAAAAAAATAAAAACAAGACAATATAATGAGTATAACGCATGGCTCGACAGATCAAAATTTATGGCCCAAAGTTAGGCATGAGGGGGATAAATAACGAATAATATGCTGAAATACCAGTAATTTTTGTCACCGGCCGGAGATGGCTTGCTCTAAAAAATGCATGACCCACTGGCCTAGGAGCGGGGCCTGGATTGGTTGGGTAAGACTGACCTGGGCAGCGTTAACTTTTTCCAGACCGATTCTGTCCAGCCGGGAGTTGATTAAAGTGGCATTATAAGCAGAAGTAAACTCCGGGTGCCCCTGAATACCCAACATGTAATTCCGGATCAGAAAAACTCCTACCGGGCATTCCAACGAAGAAGCAACTACCTCGGCATCTCTGGGTAAGCTCAAAACCTGATCCTGACAGCTCATAAGCACGCGAAAGGAAGTTTGGTAAGGCTGCATCCATTCTTGAGGCCGCACTACCTCAAATTCGTGGTTACCGATGCACCAGCCGCCAGTAGATTTTTGGACCTGGCCATCCAGGGCATACGCTAACATCTGGTGACCGAAACAGACGCCCACAAAAGGCTTACGAGCTGTATAAAGTTGTTTTACCAAAGTTTTAAAGTCGAGGATCCAAGGCAGGGCGTCGTAAACAGACCATTTTGATCCCGTAGTTACATAGGCATCGCAGGAATCAACTGATGAAGGTAAATGTCCGGTGGTGAGGTCAAAAACGGTCCATTGAGCTTGCGGTAACCAATTTGCAAACATGGCTGGATAGTCCCCGTGCTCCAGTTGCCAGGATTCTGCGATGTGGTCGCACAGAAGGAGTCCGAGTTTCATGGTTTTAGCCGGGGAGGTATTTTAAATGGAATGATTTGGGGCGGGTAAGAGACTCAAACCCCAGAACGGACAGAGTAGCCCCGCGACCCGAATCTTTAACCCCAGTCCAAGCCAAGGCAGGATCCAGGTAATCACAGCGGTTCATAAAACAGGTGCCCGTGTGAATTTTTTGACCCAAGGCCAAGGCGGCGTGATCATCCTGAGTCCAGACGGAGGCTGTTAAACCGTAGGCGCTATCATTCATTAAGGCTACAGCTTCTTCATCCGAGGAGACCGGCATAATCCCAACTACCGGCCCAAAGGTTTCCTCAGTCATCACCCGCATAGAATGATTGACATTGATCAGGACTTGCGGAGCCAGATAGGCGGTACCCGGGCGGTGTAAGGAAAACTCAGCCGGAGAGAGTAAAGCCTGTGCGCCCATGCTGACAGCTTCATCGATATGACTTTGGGCGAAAGCGGCCGTGGATGCCCGGACCATTGGCCCTAAGGTGGTGGTTACATCCAGAGGGTTTCCTAATACATAACTCCGCGTGAGTGCAACAAATTGGTCTACAAAGTCTTTAAAACGGGATTGATGGACGTAAATGCGTTCAATTCCGCAACACGATTGGCCGGAATTAAAAAAGGCACCGTCAACCAGGTTTTCCACAGAATAGGGCAGGTCGGCATCCGCTCGGACATAAGCGGGATCTTTACCTCCCAACTCCAGGCCGGCAGGAATGAACCGATTGGACAAGGCCGATTGAATGGCGTGTCCCCCGGCTACGGAACCGGTAAACGCCACATAATCTATGGCCCCGTGGTGAAGAACGTCAGCGGTTTGTTCATGGGTAAGATGCAGGTATTGGAACACACCGTCCGGCAGTCCCGCGGCCACAAATGCCTCAGCATATCGCTCGGCACATAGGGGCGTTTGTTGGGCATGTTTTAAAATAACTGTATTGCCGGCGACCAAAGCGGGTATAATAACATTGACTGAAGTCAGGTAGGGATAGTTCCAGGGTGCCAGAACCAATACTGTGCCTAAGGGATCACGGCGAATAAATCTCTGAAATCCCGGTGTGGCCGGAATGGTTAGGTCGGCCAAGGCCTGAGGCGCTATTTGCAGCATGTATTTTGCCCGTTCCTGGAAACCACGTAAAATTTCAGAAGGCGAATACCGCACCGGGCGACCCATTTGCCAGGTAATTTCCGTGCCGATATCCTGGGCATGAGCGATAAAATAATCCACAGCCCGATGACACAAAGCTATCCGTTCAGAGAGAGGAGTCTGCCGCCAGGATTTTTGAGCTGCCGATGCCTTTTCGAGACAAGTCGCGATCTCCTGTTCATTGGCATAATTCCGCTCAATAAAGACCGAACCATCCACTGGGGAGATGACCTTAAAACTCTGTATCATCATTGGTAGGTTATTCAGGGGTCACGTAAGCCGAGGTAATCCCGCCATCTACCAGAAATTCCGTTCCAGTGGTATAAGACGATTCGTCCGAAGCCAGGTAGAGGGCGGCTTTGGCCATTTCCTCCGCTTCACCAAATCGTCCCATCGGTATATGGACCAGACGTCTTTGTTTTTTAGCATCCGTATTAAGGAATTTCATGAGTAGTTCGGTACGGATCGGGCCCGGGCATAACGCGTTAACCCGGATGTTTTCGCGGGCATGGATGGCCGCTAATTCGCGGGTCATGGCCAAGACGGCTCCTTTGGATGAGGTGTAAGCGATTTGGGCAGTAGCTGCGCCAAGGTGCGCCACAAATGAAGCGGTGTTAATGATAGATCCTCCTCCGGCTTTGCGCAGAGCTGGAATTCCATACTTACAACCAAAGAACACGCCCTTTACATTGATATTAAAGGTTAGGTCGAAAACCGCTTCCTCAGTTGTTAAAGCGTCGTCGTCATCCGTGTGCATGATCCCGGCATTATTAAACAAGATGTTAAGAAAGCCATAT
This sequence comes from Saprospiraceae bacterium, assembly GCA_041917975.1. Taxonomy (GTDB): domain Bacteria; phylum Bacteroidota; class Bacteroidia; order Chitinophagales; family Saprospiraceae; genus JAYRWN01. The sequence continues at coordinate 9,744 of JAYRWN010000316.1, forward strand.
TTTTCTTCCGCAAAGGCGATCATGCGGGCACAGTCTTCTGCTTTGGCCACATTAGCCTGAATGAATGCTGCTTTACCTCCGGCAGCTTTAATTTCCTCAACGACGTCTTTTCCAGCTTGTTCCAAGACATCGCTGACTACCACCTTGGCTCCTTCCTGAGCAAATAACAGTGCAGATGCCTTACCAATACCATTGGCTGCTCCGGTGATCAAGGCCACTTTATCCTTCAATCGCATATTGTAAGTTTTTAAATTCTTTCAAAATATCTTCTCCGTTCCCAATCTGTCACGGCAAAATTATACGATTCAACCTCTTTATTATAAAAATGAGTATAATGATCTACCACATCCGGTCCAAAAACCTGACGGGAAAACGCACTGGCACTAAACAACTGTACAGCTTTTTCCAAAGTATAAGGTACACGGGGTAATGATTTGGCGGCATAAATGTCGCCGGTAAAGATGGGTGGAGGTTCTATGCGGTTATGTATCCCATCCAATCCTGAAGCCAAAGCGGCAGCAAAGGCTAAATAAGGATTACAATCCGCTCCGGGAATGCGGCATTCTATGCGCAGACTCGGACCTCGGCCTACGACCCTGAATCCGGCCGTGCGATTATCATAACTCCAGGCCAAACGGGTGGGAGCCCACGAATTATCCACATACCGTTTGTACGCATTGATGGTGGGGGCATAAAAGGGCATAACATCAGGGACATGGGCAATCCACCCTCCCAAAAA
>JAYRWN010000317.1:0-21081 GCA_041917975.1 Saprospiraceae bacterium
AACCATATTTATTCCGTCAATATGGGTATATGGCTTGATTGGATGGCGCAGGGGGCACAAGTAAATAACAACCTGCTGCACGCTAATTTACTTGACATTTTCCTCGAAGTGAACCATGGCCCTATGCTGGTAAGTAACAATATCCTGCTTTCTGCCACCAGTTTACTAATGAATTCAAGTGGCGCCGCATTTGTACATAACCTTTTTGGTGGCAAAATAGATGTCATCTCATACGATTCTCGACTTACCCCATACCACAAACCGCATTCAACTTTCGTTGAAAAGCTTCATGATAATCCCGGAGGGGATGTCCAATTTTATAATAACCTGTTCGTTAATCAGGGTGATGCAAGCCAATACAGCAAAGCCCTCTTGCCGGTAATCTTTGAGGGAAACATCTTTACCAAAGGAAGTGTCAGACCAATTGCCGATTCTTCGGAAAATAAATTCGGCGAATTGAGTGAAGCTGGAAAAGAAAAATTTAATAATTCAAAACCAGTTGCCGCTGTTGAACGAAATACGCTAAATAAACAGACCTATGACACTGAAATCAAATTGATAACTGATAGCGTCGCCATATATCTGGAATTAAACCTGGATAAGAATTGGGTTATAGGGCAACCACGAAAGATGGTAACCACCAGTTTATTAGGCAAAGTGATTATCCCCGACCTCCCTTTCGAAAATCCCAATGGTTCACCAATAAATATTGCTAATGATTATTTTGGCAGGTTGCGCAACCGGGCTAATCCTTCTCCCGGACCTTTCGAGATCAGCAAAAGTGGTAAACAGAAAATAAAAGTTTGGTAACAATATCTTGAAATAGATAATCACGTTTATGCAAATTAAACATTAATTTTATTTTCAATTTACACGGATAGTGGAAGCAGGTAGGAAATACTAGCAGAATTCAATTATTCAAGGAAAATCAACAAATAAATATTGACGAATGAGTATAATAAAAACAACCCTTGTACTTAGCAATTTGTTATTACTATTTACCTTTCAACTTTTGGCTCAAAAGCCTTTTGAGTTAGAAAGAAAAAGTAGCAAGGCTAGCCCGCCAAATGAAAGGCGGAAACGCCCTAATATCGTTGTAATCCTTGTAGACGATATGCGCTGGGATGAGTATGGCGAAGCAGGTCACAATTATTTAAAAACACCTAACATTGACAGGATGGCTAAAGAAGGGGCAAGCTTTGTTAATGCCTATGCAACGACGCCCCTTTGTTCACCCAGCCGAGCTAGTTTTCTGACAGGACAATATGCCCACACCAACGGCATCATTGACAATACCTCACGTATTGAGCAAAGTCATGGACTAAACACATTTCCAAAACAACTCCATAAAAGTGGCTACGCTACGGCTTTCATCGGTAAGTGGCATATGGGCAATGATGATTCAAAGCGTCCCGGATTTGATTATTGGGTTTCACTAAAAGGACAAGGAGAAGCTATTGACCCTGCTTTAAACATTAATGGTAAACAACAAATTGTAAAAGGGTACGTAACGGATATACTGATTGACCACTCACTTCGATTTATTAATCAAGAGCGTAACCAACCATTTTTGCTGTACCTGGCCCACAAGGCACTCCACCCAAACGTAATCCAACATGATGATGGCCAAGTAGTAAATATTGGCGAGGGTGATTTTATTCCAGCCGAAAGACATTTAGGTAAGTATGAGGCTGCCGTTTTTAACCGCAGACCAAACTACAATATTCCTCCACTCGACAAGCCAGCATTAATGCGAAAAATTGAGGGTGTTCCACCCTTAAGTACCGAAACTTCAACCACAGAGAAGACCATCCGTGCGCGTTCAGAAATGCTGATGGCTGTAGATGAGGGCCTTGGATTAATATTAAAAGCCCTTGAAGATAAAGGGGAGTCAGACAATACTATCGTCGTATTCACCAGCGATCATGGTTATTGGTATGGGGAGCATTGTCTTGATTTGGAACGAAGACTGGCTTACGAAGAAGCTATTCGCATTCCCATGCTTGTCAGGTATCCTCCGTTAGTAAAAGCTGGAATGAAGCCCAAACAAATGGTATTGAGTATTGACCTTGCTCCAACATTACTGGACATAGCAGGAGAAACTCCGGGTACTCATCTTCAAGGAAAATCATGGGTACCGATTTTTACCGAAAAAGTTAATGCTTGGCGGAGCTCAATTCTTGTTGAATATTATAGTGATTCCGTATTTCCCCGAATATTCAAAATGGGCTATAAAGCAGTACGAGACAATCGCTACAAGTACATACACTATATGGATTTGCAAGGAATGAATGAACTTTATGATCTTACCAACGACCCCTATGAACTCCAAAACTTAGTTGCTAGTCCGGATTATGCGCGTACACTAAAAAAGATGAAAAAGGAGTTGAACCAGCTGTTAATAAAGAACAGTGCTGACAGGGTAAACTAAACACTTTTATATAAATGTTAGGCAACAAATAGAGATTACTGCTAACAAGATCCATACCCAATACCCTTAAGGATACTGCGCATAGAAAGACGTCAGCGGTAATGTAAGCCCCTTACTTTATTGAGGCGTGGCAACTAAAAGGATAAGGACTTAAAGTGACAAAAAATAATTTGTTTAGTTAGGATTCCTTACTATATTTGTTTCATTGTTTATCTAAAATAATATTCAATGGAACAAATCAAAGGTTACAATTATGGCCAGGCGACTTTGGAACAGTCCCCGGTAACTATGCAAGACTTAGCCCTGCTCAAAAAAACTCTTTTATGGTCTGACGATGACGACCGCTATCTGAAAATGGCTGGCGGAGTATTGCAAGACCAAACCAATGAAGTGCTTGACGTGTGGTATGGTTATGTAGGCGGCAATGAACATTTGTTGCACTATTTCACTAAAAACGGGCAGCCCAACATGGATTATCTCACTGCTGTTAGGGCCAGGTTCGGACAATGGATTTTGGACTTATGTAAAAAACCTTACGACCAAAACTGGCTGAACTATCAGCATGAAATTGCCAAGCGTCATCACAGCACAAAGAAAAACAAGACAGATCATGTGGACACAGTTCCGATTATTCATTACCGCTACATGACCGCTTTTATTTATCCGATTACAGCCACCATCAAATCATTTCTTACCAACAAAGGACACGCACCGGCTGATGTTGATGCGATGCACAATGCCTGGTTCAAGGCCGTGACGCTTACGGTGATACTTTGGACACATCCTTACATTAACAAAGGTGAGTTCTAGGTTAACAAAATCCAGTTAAAAAATCGGAATAGCCGGGCTGTTGTTTTTTCTTGTTAAAAGCCGGTTTGGCTATTCCTGTTCTTATTTATCAAAAAAAAATTAAAAATGAAAGTAGCAGTTTGGGATACATATGTAACAAAAAAGGACGGACAGGTCATGCATTTTGATATACTTGTGCCTGCCGATGTAAGAAATGAAGAAACAATTTTTACTTTTGGTAAGGATTACTTACAATCTAAAAACCAGGCAGGACAGGTTCTTTCGTCAAATGAATGTCAGTTTTGCCATGTTGAACAGGCCAGCGAAAGAGTGGTGGCAGCTATTCAGCAAAAGGGATATTACATTGTTGAAATGCAAAATTGTAAATGATAAACTAAATGAAATCAGATTTTGATTTAGAATTTCAGAACGAAAATATTGAAAGCAAAATTATCGCTTCATTGGAACGGGTTTCGCAGGCCTTCCGTGTGCTGCTTTGGCAAGAAAGCAAAGACTTTTCACTAAGCCCTATCCAGGTCCAGGTGCTGATTTTTTTATTGCACCACAGCGTAGAAAAAAAGACCGTAAGTTACCTTGCCGATGAGTTCAATGTGACCAAGGCTACCATCAGCGACACAGTTAAATCACTTGAACAAAAGCAACTCATTAAGAAAATCCGGCAGCAGCATGACAACAGAAGTTACACCATTCAACTCACCGCAAAAGGCAAGGACATTGCATTAAAGACATCGTTGTTCAGCAAAGAAATTAAGCTGCCGATTGACCGTTTGCATGCGCAAGATAAAGAAAATCTGCTTTTGAGTCTAATGAATATTATCCGCCACCTAAATCAATCGGGAGTAATTACCATACAGCGCATGTGCCTGAACTGTGCACATTATAAATCATCTGCTAATGAACAAAAACATTTTTGCAAGTTACTTAATCAACAACTTCATACCACAGACCTGCGTGTTGATTGTCCGGAGCATACAATGACAATCAATTAAGAAGAACTCAACCTGTTAACAAATGTATGGCCAAAAAGCTGGCTGCCGGAAGCCGTGTTTTAACTGTTGTCAGGGCAGCATTTACCATCAGCCGGATTTTAAATATCGGGAAAAAACTTTGATCATCCCAATGATTAACTCAGCAGAATTAACGGATCATAGCGGCGGGCTGCTTCGCTCTTATTAACCGGTTACTTGCCTTGATCGGGAGACACACCGGTAACACCCTGATTAGTCCTTACCGGGCCACTCCCTGGCCTTCTCATGCAGTGTCTGCAGCACGCCATGAGGCTTCACTATTTACATAGGCGACCTAAAAATATCAGGCCAAAGATGTAGTTTTATGGTCCTCCCGCAGTATATTTGATACAGATCCAACAACCCTTAAATGTTCCTACAGACCGGCCGGTTAATTTGGACTGTTTTTTGGCAACGGATGATCAGCTTTTTGTATTCGTCTACTTTTAATGTTCTATTTAAATACGAAAAATTTATCGACACAAACGACTGTTTATTAGAGTTTTACAGAAATAAAAATCTTGGTGACATTCGCCAGTTATTCAGATGCCTGCAACTTTATCGAAAATCGTATCCTGTTCAAAATATAATTGAATAAAGGAATGCCACAAAAAAAAATACGGACTGAGCACTGCAAAAATTGCAACTACGATTTCAGAATTGACTTGCCACATATGAAATACTGTCCCAATTGCGGACAGGAAAATCATAGCCCCAGAATGCCTTTCTTTCACTATATATACGAGTTAATAGAAGGCATTTTCCATCTTGATAATAAAACATGGCTAACCATCAAGACCATGTTTGTCAGCCCGGGTCAGATCACCAAAGATTTTATTGACGATAAACGGAACCGGTATTCACCTCCCGTGAGGATGTTTATCTGGTGCACGGCATTTTTTATGTTCAGCGCTTGGCTTATTGTAGATACTACTACTCACTATTCTGAACCGGCTTCCGAATCAAGTAAATCATTGAGTCAGCGTTTTGATGAAATGCCTGATTTCTCAAGTACACCAATAAGAATTATTACAAGTGGGATTTGGCCCTCACTACCTTCAACAACTATAAGCAGTCAAAGGGTTTTAAAAAACATCCCCGACAAAGAAATTAAAACCTGGCTACAAAATCAAAAGTACCCTCACGATTATTTTCATGTTCAATTAGTAAAAGCCCACCGTACCCAAATCAGTAGTCCACTAACCTTATCAGCTTTCACAAAGAAAATGACCGCCGGGAATAATATTCTTTTTGTATTGTTGCTTCCCCTCAATGCATTATTACTCTTACCTGTACTCTATAGAAAAAAAATATTCTACTATGATTCCATGATTTTTACCGTGCATATTAATACCTGGATTCCGCTTTTCCAATCTATTTGGATCTGGGTATTGGGACTAATGGTGGGTTTGCTTCATGCTCCTGAATCAATATTTTTATCAATACCCGTTATCAATGCTGTCTATTACTTTTTTGCGTTAAAGAAGGCATTCGGCTATAATTGGGTAAGTACTACCGTACGATGGTTACCAGCTTTTATCATTGATACTTTTTACCATTGGCTTATCTTGCTGATATATGCCGCCTGGTTTATGAACTAAATACACTTGCAAAGGTGCAGAAAATATTTTGTTGCCAGCTGCCCTTACCGACAAACCACACAACCGTGATAAGAAAACAAAAATATGACCGAAAAATATTTAATGCCGACACAAGAAGCTGGACGAAATTTTGTCATGAGACAAATTCAAGGAAGCGTTGTAATGCTGAACCTACTTCGGTTTCGTGAAATAGCTGACTATTCAGCTACCCCAGAAATTATTCCTGACGAACAGATAAGCGGAAAAAGGGCCTATCAACTTTATATAGAACATACTTTGCCTTTTTTAACTAAATCAGGTGGAGAGATTTTGTTTATGGGAGAAGGAGGCCACTTTTTAATTGGCCCCACTTATGAACGTTGGGACGCTGTTTTACTGATTAAACAAAATAGTGTCAATAGTTTCCTTGCTTTTGAATCTGACAAAGATTACATGAAAGGCATTGGACACAGAACAGCTGCACTGGAAGACTCAAGACTGCTACCAATAGTTGAATATAAAAACGGACAAAATGAAATTTAAAAAAGAACTAAAGGCCGTTTACAAAGAAATGAAGTTCCCAATTGAAGCGTTTCAAATTAGAAATAAATTCAACAATAAAAAATATGACTAATAGATTTATAATTTTTATAACAGTTTTTAGTTTCTGCTTGTTCTCTGCATGCGGAACTCAGCCCAATTCAACGATTTTAGTTAACCAATTACAGCCCAATGAAGCAAAGACAAAAAAAATATCGATTGTCGCAAAGCTTAAAGAGAATTCACATCTACCTATTGAAGATAGAATGGCCCTTTATCATAAACTCAAAGATGAAAATCTGGCATTATATGACTTTGATAACGAGACAGAACTAACACTATACGGTTACTCGTTTTCACTTTCACCGCTCAAAAGTTTAAGAGGCCACACAATATTCCAAATTAGTGATATTTTTAAATTTTATTTTCATTCAAAACAGTACTACCCTTAGGGAGTAGCGCATGTTTCAAAACAAAAACCAGCACGTGTAATCATCGGATATTTTGTCCTGGAACATAAACCAAAAAATGACATGAACATGAAAAAAGCTTACCAATCTGTTTTCATTTTACTTTTGATCACGTGCACAGCTTTCGCACAAAATGCAGAACAGCCCAAAATAGAGGCCGCCCCAATCCCGGAAGCGGAAGTCTCCACCACCCAACAAAAGGTGACCATCAACGGAACGGCCATCACCCTGACTGCCAAAGCGGGCACCATGCAGCTGCGTGACGAAAACAACGAACCCATCGCCCTGTTTGGCTTCACCAGTTACACCAAAGAAGGAACCACAGGGAAAAGGCCGATTGTCTTTGCGTTCAACGGGGGACCAGGGTCCTCTTCTTTTTGGCTGCACATGGGTGTGCTAGGACCGAAAAGAGTGGTCGTGCATGACCCTGGTTACACACCCGGAGCACCCTATCAGGTGGTCAACAACGATTTCTCCATCCTCGATGTGGCAGACCTGGTGATGATGGACCCAGTCGGAACGGGGCTGAGCATCCCTATTGGCAAGGCCAAGTTTGAAGACTTTTGGGGTGTGGACCAGGACATCCGCAGCATCAGCCTTTTCATCACCCAGTATCTGATCCAAAATAGCCGCATTAACTCGCCGAAGTACTTGCTGGGCGAAAGTTACGGAACCTTCCGCAATGCCGGGGTCATGAACCGTTTGCTGGACCACGGCATCGCCCTGAACGGGGTCATCATGGTGTCAGCCGTATTTGATCTGCGGACCCTGATGTTCCCGCCTAACGACGACCTGCCATATATAGTCCATTTTCCGACTTACGCCGCTACGGCCTGGTACCATAATAAAATTGCCAACAAACCCACCTCCCTGGGGGCTTTCCTCGACGAGGTAAGGGCCTTCACGGAAAAAGAATATGCCCCGGCATTGTTCAGGGGAGACCAGCTTTCGGAAGCAGAAAAAACAGCGGTGGCTCATCAGCTGGCCGCCTATTCAGGCACCAGCGCAGCTTTTTGGCAGAAAGCAGACCTGCGCGTGCAGGCCAATGAGTTTTTCCCGGAACTGCTAAGGAACGAGGGTGAAACCGTCGGGCGTTTGGATTCGAGGTATTCCGGTATTAACCAGGACCTGCTGAGCCAGTTCTCCAATTTTGACCCCCAAAGCGACGCGATTTCTCCGGCGTACATTACGGGCTTCCTCGACTATTTTTACAACGACCTCAAGGTGAGCAAAACGGCCCATTATACCACTACAGCCGGTCAGAGGCAGGGATTTAAATGGGACTGGAAACACCAGGGAAACATGAGCTGGAATGCACCGGCGGCTATCAATACAGGAATGGATATGGCGGAGGCCATGTCGCGCGACCCCCATCTCAAAGTATTGATACTCAACGGTTATTACGACATAGCGACCGTGTTCTATGGCGTCGAACACACCATCAACCACCTCGGACTCACCAAAAAAATCAAAGAAAACATCATCATGAAATACTATGAAGCGGGCCATATGATGTACACCCACCAACCATCGCTGGAGAAGTTCAAAAAGGACGTTGCCAGCTTTATAGGTGAAACCTCGAAGTGAGTTAGGTGGCTGCCTTAGTGTAGTTTATGCCAGTTGACGGTAGTGGGCATCATCGGGCTTAGGGCATTCGCCCAGCCTCCCTTATGCGGCAGGTCGTCCCTGATTTTAGCTCATAAATCCCGGCGTCTTTTGCACAACTTCTGCCAGCGCAGTAACAAGTCCACGTAATATTCCTCCTGCATTCTTTCTTTTGTGCGTGCCCTGGTGTATGTTTGAAAACATAAACAATCAATATCTATGCCGCCTGCTTCTCGATCGACAACCTACTCACTACTCAAGGTTCGCTATCATGGAAAGCCTGCGAGCCGGTAGCCTTTACAGTACCAAATCACTCCGCGAGTGGCTCCTCCTTCTGGAGGACGACCCATCTCCTATCAGCAAAAAGCGCAGATATTGTACAAAAATAATATGTATATGACGAAGTTATTCGTAATCAACCATGCCATTGAAAAAAAATAAATACGATGAATGTAAATTTTGATTTCAATAGAGAAGATCGTTTAGAAGCATGGGACTATTTAATCAAAAAATTAGAAAAATACTATAATGAGACAGCAGCTTTACCTGTTGCACCGAATCTCGACCAAAAAAATTAAAAAGTACGCCCATCATTCTTTTGAAATTCCCCTGAGATTTGAAAAAGCCATCAACCATGTCATACATGGACTAACTGAATTTACAGTACACACTCCTCACCCGAGTTATTTTGGCTTGTTCAACCCGCGAGCAAATTTTACAGGAATACCAAATGCTATAACTGCAACCTTTATTCCGCAATTGGCGGCTTGGAGCCATGCACCTTTCGCAGCCGAGGTAGAAAGCCATTTAATTTTGGAATTTGGAAAAAAGGTAGGTTATAAGAATATTGATATTGACGGAGTATTTACTACGGGAGGTGAAGAAGCAAACCTGACAGCACTATTATGTGCACTTAATAAATCATTCCCCGATTATGGAAGAGATGGTTTACAGTCTATTGCCAAGTAGCCGGTAATTTATGTTACTTCAGAAAGTCATCATTCTTTGGTAAAAGCTGCTTCTACAACAGGTTTGGGACAAACTTCGGTTAGAGAGATCCCGGTAAATCATCATTTGCAAATAAACACTGCCAGACTTAAAGAACAAATAGAAAATGATATAAAAAATAATTTCTTTCCACTACTCATTGTTGCAACTATGGGTACATTCAGGTAGAAAAGGAATGGCGATTGATTACCAGGCACAAATTGAAATTGATAATTCTAAAGACATTTTTGCGTTCGTTAAAGAACTGACTTCACTTAAATAATACTGCTGCCATTCGAGCAGACGGCCCCGGCCAACGACCTGATCGGGGTGCGCTCTTCACACCACCGTACCTACAGGCCTCACCAGTGCAGCGGGGTGGTTCACGAGGTAAAGAAATACCATCAAAGCTGGTTCGGGTATACCTTCATGTAATCATCAAACAGGGTATCCTATCCATGTTTGCGAAGCCTATCCGGGTGTATTATAGACAGTCATAAATCATCAAGACAATAAAATAATCGCATCTAATAAATTAGTAATCATCGACTGACCTGCGGTCGAGTAAACTGCACGGACACTAATCGATTTGCCTGGCACACCAACCGTTGCTAACGGGAGAGGTCCTTCACTTGGAAGGCAGCCGGGGTTGGGTAACTATGCGGTTGTTCGCATGGAATTATATGTTAGCGATAAGGCACCATGGCCTGGCGGAGTGTCCTAACTGGAAGCCAATACAGCCTCATATCCGGCTTCGGCCTGGTTTACCCTGAGTGTAGCCGAAGAGTCAGTACAGGTCTTTGCAGTCTCGCTTACTTCAGTGCTTGGATTACTCCAAACCACCTTGCGACTTGCTAATGCTTCGGGTCAGCTTGCCCTGTAGGGAAGCGGACTGGGTTACTCCACGCATAAGAGACTTTCACCCTTTGCTTTCGCGCTAAACCGACATGAACCAATTCGTTCTTGATTTTTCTACCATAAAAATTTGCCAGCCAAAATCCAAAAACCAGAAACCATCGTAATTATACTTGATATGGGCAGGGCCCATATCAAACTTTGTTACATGAGTAAAATATTTTAAATCGAAATTTTAACTATAAAAAATTAAATTCCTATGCAAAAACTTACTGCTGAACAGTTAGAAAAACTTGACCCCTATCAATTCATGGCTGAATTGGGAAAGAAGGTAATTCACCCAGGAGGACGAAAGTCTACAGGAGAAGTTTATCAGATGGCAAAAATCCAAACAACGCACCTGGTTTTGGACATGGGTTGTGGTGTAGGTACGACGGCTATTGAGATAGCAAAGAAATTTGGCTGCTCAGTTGTTGCGTCTGACATTGACCAAAATATGCTTGACAAAGCCAGGGAAAATGTGAAACGCGCGGGACTTTCTGATAAAATCAAAATATTGCATGCCGATATTCAGCAAATGCCTTTTGCCGATAACCAGTTTGATGTTGTAATTATTGAAGCGGTTACCATGTTTGTTGACCGCAAGAAAGCGGCAATAGAAATTTGTCGTGTTTGCAAACTAGGAGGCAGAGTTGTTGAGCATGAATTTATCTGGAGGAAAAGACCAACACAGGAAGCAAGAAGAATTTTTGAAGGTGAAGTTTGCCCGGGTATAAAATTTGACACTGCCAATGATTGGCTCCAACTTTTTTCGGACAACGGTTTTAAAAACGAGCAGCATACCACCGGTCCATTTATAATGATGAGTGTCGGTGGATTTCTTAATGACGAAGGTATTATGGGAACCCTTCGGCTATTTATCAAGACATTTACAAGAATGGCTTATATAAAAAAAATGATGTGGCTGATGCCGCGAATTATTAAAGTGAGAAATTCACTTGGATATATTATTTTCACTTCAGTAAAAACAATTTCTGTATAAATGACCTCAAGAAAATAACATTGAGACATGATACAGGTTGGTGAAGAAAGCAGGGCTGCCTATACCAAGGAGTTGGCGGTTATCGTACCGAAAATACAAAATAAAATTAAACAAAAAACAGTTTAATAACGGAAATATAATGACAGACCTAGCACCAAATCTTCCAATGCGTTAAAGAGGTATGACGACAGATTTTTATGAAAATTAAAATGGGTTTTAGCTATGTTTGAAGCGAAATCTTTCAGATTTATTTGATATCCAAATGGACAAATTACAAATTAATTTTTTTTGAATTCGCTGACCTTGACCTAAAAACAAATTATGGACATGTTACTATCCGAACAAATGACATTGACTATTTGTAACAGTCATTTTTGGACCACAAAGTGAATATTCACCCGAACTGGACCTTGCATACTAAACCTTGGTGACAAAAATAATTTAAATTGCTTGACCCAGATAAGAACTTATTGACTTATAGACAAAGTAAAAACTAAAAACACCAGAAAGCTAATTTTACAAAATTAGTACCCAGTGCGTTCTATAGCAACCTTTCAGACGAACTTAAATTATTTGTTGACTGTTTAGAATTTACAATTGAACACGAAGAAGTAAAAAAATCACAACCGTATTGTGTATTGGAAAAGGACGGAATTAGGATTATGGTTTTTGAAGACGAGCTAATAGCGCAAGAACACAAACCAGAGTTAAGGCTGGTGAAAAATAATATTGAAGAAATTTATACAAAGGTATCTGAATCTCACCCCCATCTACTTCACCCAAATCTCAATAAAGTAACACCAAGACTTTGGGGTGCGAAAGAGTTGGCAATAGCTGACAAACAACTTGGTATTAGATTCCAACAATGGGAATAATCAAAGATAAAAACAAACGAATTTTAATGACCTATTCCAGTTCTTCATTTCGGTAATCAGAAACCTTTAATAACATCTCCGGCATTTCTGTTCCAGCAAGGAGCCAGCGCAGATTTGCGCGACATTTCCCGGTTCAGGATGCCATTATCCATAAATAACTTATACCGTTTGTAAATGATTAAGGATACCAAGATGCCAACAGGTGCGATTAGCCCCAAGATCCGAGCGTTCCACCATCCAGATGATCTCCTGCTTTTCTAATACCCTGATTGAACCAGCCATATCCTTCGCTTTCCTTTACCTTTTCCTGATCCGTCCTACAAAACCACCACCGGGCGCTAAGGAAATTTTAAATTTTTCGCCAGAGGTAACCATCTGTTCGCCAGAGCGGTAGTCTTCCGCATAACGGTCGGCATTCAGGCCATCGGCGTAATAGTCCAACTGATAGTTTCCCGGCGGTAAAAAAGATAAGTCGGCGTCCAGCTCTCGGGCCGTCTGATCGTTCAGCGCCACCAGATAAAATTCACCGGACAGGCTTTGCCGCCATAACAATACATAATCCCCTACCCTGGCCTGCAAGACGCCCATCTCCTGCCATACGGTCGGAGTCCGGGCCATGAAGCGGGTCACCTCCGGCTCCCGGTATGCTTCCGCAGGATTGGCGACTATTTTGGCATAGGCGCTTTCGTAGATGACAAACATGGCCATCTGGTGCACCCGCGTGCCCTGGGAATAAGGGCGTGGGCCGATGGGGCGGAAATCTGCCGGTTGGGCATTGCGCAGGTTGCCAGGCTCGTAATCCAACGGACCGGCCACCATGCGGATAAACGGCACGGTGACTTCGTATTCGGTGGTCAGAATGGTGGACCATTTATTCCATTCAAAGGCCACCACCCCTTCACGGGTCATCAGGTGCGGGTAAGCGCGTTCCATGCCGGTCGGTTTATAAGCGCCGTGAAAAACTACAAACAGTTGCCTCTTGGCCGCCTCACGGGCTACCCGTTCATAAAAATCCACCGTCACCTGGTCATCCCGGTCCATAAAGTCCACCATGATGCCTTTGGCGCCCCAGGCGCGCATTGAATCGAGTACCGCCGGCATTTGCCGTTCCAACGTCTCCGCACAAGTCCATAAAAAAATATTCACTCCCTTTTCCTGTGCATAGCGCCATAACCAACGCAAATCCATAGCATTGGTAAAAGCATATAAATCGTCGATCGCCGACCAGCCGGCGTCAAAATTGACATATTCCAACCCGAAATGGGCGGCATAATCGATGTAATATTTATATGTGGCCGTATTATACCCGGCTTTAAAATCGACCCCAAACAGGTTGTTATCAATGCACCACTCCGACTGGGCTTTGCCGGGAATTAACCATCCGGTGGAGGGCAGCTGCAAGGGCCGCGCTAATTTGTACACCATATCCGTGGACACCAATTGCCGGTCGTCATCCGTCACCACCAGCACCCGCCAGGGAAAATCGCGCGGCCCCGCAGTCCTGGCAATAAAATCCGCCCGGGTGGTGACCACCTTTTGTTTAAAAAAATCCCCGCGCACCTCTTCCGTCAGCGGATAACCGGCGAAAAGGCCTTGTAATGCACCTGGTCCGGTGCTTTTCAACCACAGACCGGGATAACTGATTAAATCCGCTTCGGTCATTAATACTTTTATGCCGCCGGATAACTCCACCAGTGCCGGAAGAAAAGCCTGTTGATCCACAGGCACGGAATCCAGGGGTAGTTCGCGGTACACCTCTTCAAAACTGGTATGGAAACAATCGCGGTCGCTGGGCTGTGTACAATTTTTTAGTGGCAGCCAGGCGCGCCGTGGGTCGGCAAAATTAAAGTGCACCGTCTCGTTTTTGATCACTAAGGAATCTGCGTTTAGCGCGCGAAATCTGTAGGCCAGGCCGTCATTATACGCCCGGAAGACTACCGCGTAACCGCCTTGAAAAGTTAATTGTAATTCGTGGGCCTGGTCATGAATCTGCCGCCGTTTATAGGGTATGGGTACTTCGATGTGCGTGTTGAGCACCTGACGCTGTTCGCGAATGACCCGGGCCGCTTGGCCCCAGCGGGCGCCGTTGGACAGTTCCAGGCCCAGCAGGCAGCGCTCCATGACCGGCTGACCACGCAGGGCCACGCTATAGCTGAGTTGCTGATCACTGGTTTCTACCGTCACCTGCAAGCGACCATCCGGAGATAATACATAATAGGTTTGGGCAAAAAACACCTGTACGATACATACAAAAAGTAGCGTGAAGAGTTTATCCATGTCCTGCAGCTGTTTTTTTAGTTATTAAATGCGGAAACCCATTTGCCCGGTTCCCGTGATAACGAATATAAGGCATTGTGTCAAACAATTTCAGTCAGGCACCGGCAAAGCGTTAGCTACGAACGAAAGAGACCAGGCTGTTCCGCTTCGTCATTATCCCATCAGCGTCGATGATAAGGTGGCTTGGTGCACTATTCTAAACGAAAAGAGATGTATCCCCCGGCGGTCGACTCCGCTAAACCTCCCATTGCCGAAAACTTGCGTTTAGGTAAATTATTATTTACCTTTACAATTAATTATCTTTCATTAGGTCCATGAAATGTTCAGAGCTATACAAGATATTCACCAAAAATGGTTGGTACCTTGTTTCACAAAGTGGATCGCACATGAAACTTAAACATCACCATAAACCAGGTACAATCATCTTCCCGAATCATGGTAGTCAGGAAGTTGGTAAAGGGCCGATGAAAAAAATACTTAAAGATGCTGTTATTAAACCATAGAATCAATAACCGGGATAGTCATGAAAACAACGCATAAAAAGATAAAACTGACCGTAGAAAAAACTGAAACAGGTTTTTCTGCCTACTCTGAAGACCTTCCGATTTACACCACCGGTAGGACTATACCTGAATTAATGGCCCACGCCCTGGAAGCGGTCAACCTCTATTTTGATGATCAACGCCTTTCAATTACCCCGGAGCAGCTTGCATTTGAAATCGACTTTAAACAGTTCTTCCAGTATTACAAGGTTATTAACGCCAAATTTCTGGCTCACAAGATTGGCATGAATCCAACCTTGCTGTCCCAGTATGTCCAGGGCCGTAAAAAACCCTCCTCCGCTCAAACTGAAAAAATCCTACACGGTATTCATCAGATCGGCCAGGAACTCGTGGAGCTAAACCTGATCCACCGGCCTTAAAAAACGCTGAATGATAAGGCTGGGGTAAATCGTGCCGGAATAATCAGCCATTTTTCTTGCATTATTGAGCTTGGTCAACCAAAATAGTCTGCCAAATTTGGTTAACATTTTATTGATTAAGTACCAACTTCTGAATTTACCACCACCATAAAATGTCAAGTATTTTGCGCATGATACTTGACAAATCGCTATACTTACTTATCTTTGTTTTGTTTTATATTAGTACTTCTAACTTAGCCAATGATGGTGACCGAGAAAATAGAACACAAGATCAATAGGATGCAAAAAGGCACTACCTTTAAGTATCCCCAACTGGGTATTGATCAATCAGAATTTAGTGCAGCGGCGAAAGCTATTGAAAGGCTCATCAAGAAAGGGATTATCAGGAGAGTATCCACTGGAGTATTCTACAAGCCCAAACAATCTGCATTTGGTGAACTAAGGCCAAGAGAAGATGAATTACTGAAACCCCACCTCATTGAAGCTGGAAAACGCATTGCATACATCACCGGAGGATCATTATACAATCGCATGGGATTAACTACACAGGTACCCAAAACCATTAAAGTGGCCAGTAAAATTAAACGGGTAACAACCAAGATTGGAAAAACACAGGTGAAACCGGTCAAAAGTTACGTGGACGTAACCAATGAAAACTACCACTTACTTGAAATACTGGATGCTCTTAAAGATTTTAAGAGCATCCCTGATCTGGACCAGAAATCCGCTATCACACTATTAAAAAACAAGATCTGCAAACTCACGAAAAGCGATCTGTCCAAGATGGTCCGGTATGCCATAAAATACCCTCCTAGAGTAAAAGCCTTGCTGGGTGCCATACTTGAATTATCTAAGAACCAAAGCAGTATCGAATCTTTGAAGGCCAACCTGAATCCGCTTACCACTTACAAACTCGGACTTAAAGAAGGCACATTGCCAACTGCCGCAAAATGGAATATTATTTAACATGAACTTACACAGCAACAAAGAACTACTGCAGGATGCTATCCTTGCTACAGCGGAATATCTGGCGATGAGAGATATTTATGTGGAAAAGGACTACTGGGTCACCGTCGCTTTGTATGAAATATTCCATTCCTCTTTGGCAGGTCAGTCAGTTTTCAAAGGAGGATCTGCACTTTCAAAGTGTTATAAGTTAATAGAACGATTTTCAGAAGATATTGACTTAGTAGTACTTCGTAATGAAGGAGAAAATGATAACCAGTTAAAAAGAAAGATCCGAACCATAAGTAAAGTAGTAGAGAGAATTATGCCTGAAGTAGTGGTTGAAGGCTTGACAAACAAAGTGGGAAATATTCGAAAAACGGTTCACCAATATAATAAGGTATTCCAAGGAGATTTTGGTCAAGTTAGGGAACATGTAGTGGTGGAAGCTACTTGGTTAGGAAATTTTGAACCATTCTCTGTAATGCCTGTAAGTTCGCACATCTATGAAATGATGAATGCGAAAAAACAAAACGAATTGATCAAACAATATAACATGGCTCCTTTTAGTATCCAAGTATTGAGTAAAATGAGGACATTATGTGAAAAGATCATGAGTTTAGTAAGGTTTTCGAGGTCAAAGGAACCAATAACGGATTTAAAAAATAAAATCCGCCATGTTTATGATATTCACCGGATGCTGAAAGATGACGCAATACAACAATTCTTTAAAGATAGTGAGTTTGATGAAATGTTAGTGAAGGTGGGCCAGGACGATATGATTGGCTATAAAAACAATAATGAATGGATAACTGAACATCCTGCCACTGCATTAATCTTTGAAAAACCATGGGAAACTTGGGAACAACTCAGGTCAGAGTATTATGGTAATTTCAAGGACCTGGTCATAGGTGAATTACCGGAAGAAGGAGCGATAGTAGAAACTCTATTTAGGGTGTCAGCTCGTCTTAAAAATGTAACTTGGGAATTTTAAAAACACCCACCATAGTGGATATAGAATTTCGACTTAAAATTGTATTTGTTCTCTGGTTTAAAACGCATGCGAACTAGGATTTAATAGATGCAAATACAATAACCAATATCAAAGCCAATAAAAAAGAATGTGAAAAATATTTTGCCAGAGCTAACGACCTCATGCCATTAGACTTGTTGTCTAATTTTAAAGAATCCGGCGAATTAAAAATAATCAAAAATTATAATTATGTTTATCTAATCCTATGAAAAAGAAAACTTTCCGAAAGAAACAAATTTCTGGCTCACAAGATTGGCATGAATCCAACCTTGCTGTCCCAGTATGTCCAGGGCCGTAAAAAACCCTCCTCCGCTCAAACTGAAAAAATCCTACACGGTATTCATCAGATCGGCCAGGAACTCACGGAGCTAAACCTGATCCACCGGCCTTAAATAACGCTGAATGATAAAGCTGGGGAAAATCGTGCCGGAATTATCAGCCTTGAAGCAGAACAAGACCTAAACACCTGCCAGCAGATTTACCACCGGCGACACCTACGCTGCGTAAGCTTCGCCAGCGTGAGCGCGATGTCCTGGGCTTATTTTTTCCTTATGACCAGGCCTTGCTTGACCAGGTTAAAACCTTACCGGATGGTAAAAATTCCACCACATGGCGTGGTTGGTCTGTGCCCTACACGGAGTTGCACCAGCCCAGCCGCTGCGCGGTTCCCGGCGAGTCGAGAAGAAGATCTGCGGGTCATCCGGCAGTCGCTTGGACACAACTCACTGAACACCTACGAAATATATGCCCACTTGACCGAAGTAAATAAAAAAAGTCACCTAAGTCCTGTGGATTTTCTGGAGAGTTTGTAACTTTAGATATTAAAATATATAAGCAATAACATGCGTATATACAGATGTTGGCAACAATGCAGAAATAAGCGATGAACATCTTCATAATAATTTGGACAAGTTGGTTTTTATCAGAGATTTTTTTGCATAGAATATTCAGATCGACGAATAATCGGCAAAAAAGCACTGATAAAGTCTCACTTAAATTAGTTTGGTTGACTATTACATTTTCAATCTTACTAGGAATAGTAAGTATGATATTTTTACAGAAAGCCACAATTAAACTGCAGGTTATAAGCTATTTAGGCTTAATATTGATTGTAATTGGTATGGCAATAAGGTTATTAGCTATTAAAACTCTTGGCAGGTTTTTCACTGTTAATATTGGCATAGAACATGAACACCGGGTAATAAAAAATGGCTTGTACAAGTATATACGTCATCCTTCATATACAGGATCCTTATTATCATTCCTTGGTTTTGGTTTATCATTGAATAACTGGATTAGCCTGGCAATCGTATTTATTCCAGTATTTTCCTCTTTTGTGTATCGCATCAACGTTGAGGAGAATCTATTGCTAACTCAATTTGGAACGGTGTATAAAGACTATATAAAGCAAACAAAACGGTTATTGCCCTTTATATATTAAATTAAAGTGGAAATACGACAGGAATTTCAGTTTATATAATGGGCATTGAAGACAAAAAGTATTTGCTTGACACTTACGGAAAAACAATAGGTAAGGCAAGTGTAACTGGCTATTGTATTAAATTCAAAAATTTGAACGCTATAAATATTGACATACTAGAAGCGGCAATACTTGACGGTGCTGAGCAAACAAAAATAACGACATAAAATGAACGAATTTGTATTACTGTTCCGAATGGACATAACCAATCAAGAAGCACAACCGACCAAAAAGCAAATGGAGATATATATGCAACAATGGATGGAATGGTTGAATGACATTGCAGACAATAAACAACTTGCGGACGGTGGAAATCATTTTTCCAGACAAGGGCGAGTGTTGAAACCGAACAATGAAGTAATTGATAGTCCACATATTTCCGATAACAATTCCGTTGCGGGTTACATTATTGTTTTAGCCAATAATCTTAATGAAGCGACCAAGATTGCGATGAAATGCCCAATCTTAAACGGACAATATACAAGTGTTGAAATTAGAGAAACAGCGACGCCAGGACAATAAACAACGAACCGCACACATGGGTTTTGCATCAGGCGGGTTGAGGTGCAAACTGGGAGTTTGTGCTTCTATTCAAGTGCAGTGGTGGTTGACAGTTTTGTGCTCCGAAACCCGCCCGAACCTGCCTGCAGCAGGCAGGCGCAAAGCCCGCAAAACGTTATGCGGCATGCTAAAACAACAACTAACATGAATTTAAATTGATAGAAATATGCAAAATTACATCTACAGGTCAGCTGCCGAATTAGCCCACCTCATTCATGACGGTAAGGCATCAAGCTATGACATCGTGAAAGAACATCTAGAACGAATCAAGGAACATAATAGTAAATTACATGCGCTCATATCAATTTTTGAGGAAGAGGCATTGCAACAAGCCACTTTGTGTGATAAGGAGGCCAAAGAAGGTAAATACCGGGGTCCGTTGCATGGTGTTCCCATTACTATCAAAGAGCAATTTTGGATAAAAGGTAAAAAGAGCAATACTAATTTTAAAATGCTCAAAAACTTTATCGCTCCTGAAGATGCTGTAATTGTTGACAGAATTAGAAAAAGTGGCGCAATTATTCTTGGACAAACAAATGTCCCTAAGAATTTACTGGACTATCAGGTAGCGGGAGATATATACCCTGAAGGAGTGAACCCATTCAACATTGAATATTCTCCGGGAGGAAGTACCGGTGGAGGCGCAGCTGCTCTTGCAGCAGGATTAACGCCTTTGGAACTGGGTGGTGATTTTGGTGGTTCAATACGTGTGCCATCCAACTTTTGCGGTTTGTATGGAATGAAACCTACTGAAAAAACGGTTCCCCTGCATGGCAATATGCCTTTACCTGAAAATGCAAATACTTTTATTTTGCACATGGTGCAAGCCGGTCCATTAGCACGAACTCTTGATGATGTTGAATTACTTTGGAAAATAATTGTGGGGCCGCATGAGAGCGACAGAAATATACCTGATATAAACTGGCAAAACCCTGCAAATAAAGAACTGAGCGATTATAAAATTGCATGGACTGACGGGTGGCCTGGATTTGAAACCAGTTCACAAATAAGCAATGCTGTTAAAGAATTAGCCAATAATCTTAAGACAAACGGATGCAGAATTGAAAAGAAAATACCGGACGAAACACTTCATCTGGATTCATTAAAAACATTTGTAGGCCTGTTTCCCTATATTATTGCTCAGGGTGTTCCATGGTTCATAAGGCCATTAATAAAAATGCAGTTGAATGGTGGGTTTTTAAAAGGAATGAAAAAGGAATTTCCAAATCTATGGAAATCAATGAATCAGGGCTTCAAAATGAACGCCAATCATTATGGAGAAATGATGCTTCAACGCAACATGATAATACAGAGATGGGAAAATTTTTTCAAAGAATATGACTTTCTTATTTGTCCGGTTGCATTTGGTCCTTCTTATAAACGCTGTAAAATCGGGAGTAAACTTACCTATGATGGAAAGGAAATGATTTATATCAACTATGTTTGGCCTTTTGTTGGATGCTTTAATGCTTCCGGAAATCCAAGCGTAACAATACCACTTGGAATCGGAGAAGAAGGATTGCCGATTGGAATACAAATAGTTGGTAAATATTGGAGTGAGCCCGAGCTGTTGCATTTTGCAAAAAAACTGGCTGCCTTGACAACTGGTTTTATAAAACCCAATGGATATTGACAAAAAGCACAACCGCATAGTCGAGTAG
>JAYRWN010000318.1:0-5617 GCA_041917975.1 Saprospiraceae bacterium
ATTAAGAGAAAGTTATGAGATGTTGTACCAGTACGATCGGGATTATTTTTTTAATTCCGCAAAATTTAATCAACAGTTTAACTTCTCCGTTACGCCTTATGCTGAAGGCATTCGACAGGTGATTTCATCACTGGAAATATAATACGAGAAGGCATTTAATTACAGAAAAAGACCCAGTAAAAATATGTTTATTTTTGCTTTTTCTTGTTTAATAATTGTAATAAAAAATTAATTAATTTAATGAGTAAATTAATATTTGGAATAACCAGGCTTGTTTTAGCGTGTGTTCTGGCCCCCGTGCTGACCTTCGCTCAAAATACTAATCCGCGTTTTGATTCTTTGTTGGCACAGAGATTAGGTGCAGATGACTATGGTATGAAATTATATGTATTTGTAATTCTTAAAACCGGACCTAATAAGACAGCTGCCAAAAATTTTATAGATAGTTGTTTTGCCGGACACATGATGAATATGGGCCGTTTGGTGGAAGAACAAAAACTGGTGGTGGCGGGGCCATTTGGAAAAAATGATCAACAGTTCCGGGGGTTGTTTATTTTAAATGTATCAAACCTGGACGAGGCAACAAAATTAATTCAAACGGATCCGGCGGTTAGTGCCGGATTGTTAGCTGCCGAATTATTTCCCTGGTATGGTTCGGCTGCTTTATCCGAATATCTGCAAGCTGCGGATAAGATCTGGAAATTAAAACCCTAAAATTTTATAACCTTACGATAAAGTTTTTGTACATGTTTATTTGCGTATGGGATTGGGCATTTGGGACAATATAATGCGTTTGACTTGAGTGAGTAATAAGCCGGCCTAATTTTAATTGGCCGGAAAATTATGTGATTTTCAGCGAATATACAAGTAGTGATAAGCATGTCGCTTACAGTCCTGAAAATTATAATTATGATAAAATCCGCTTCGGTTAACGAAAAAAAATTAGTAGATATTTAGGGTAAGTGCTTTTTACTATTGAAGCAAGGAAAATAGTTTTGGTAATTATGTTTAGTTAGCCAGTCCTGTTTGGAATGACTATAATAATAAATTTTATTCTGTTCGCAGCGTAAATTATGACCATATTGGTGCGAAAGTTCTTTGTACCTCGGCTAAATCCTGTTTATGCGCAGCCACGGCGTCTAAATGCCGTGGTGTATTAGTTTCAATACATTGTTCTATGACTAAGTGCGGACGAACCTTTAGCCGTTTAAGTTCGACTACAACGTTATGATAATTGATATCTCCATCGGCCGTGAATGTTTCCTGCCAGATGTGGTTACGCGACTGCCTGATGTGTAACTCCGCAATGCGTGAGCCGTACATTTTTAGCACATCCATTACGGCTACTACCGAATTATCTGTTCCCCGGTAGACCCAATGCAGGTCAAAACAAAAGGACATATTACGGGATGAGGTATTTAAGAGCATATGATGAAATTCACGGGCTCCACCTTTCATCTCCATGTCGTGGGTGTGATAGGCGAGCGTTAGTCCGCGCTGGCGCAACTGTGCACCCAATTCATCTAAAGCCTGGGCTTGTACTATTAATTCGGCATCGGATTTTAAAATGTTTTGGCCCCAGGCGATGGGGCTGGGATTAGTAACGATGATGCGTGTACCATAGGGCTGGACCAGATCAGCTATGGCTAGAATAGTTGCTGTTGATGATCTGATTTCTTCAGCTTTATGCAACACACTGTTGACATAAATAGAGGGCATGGACACCTGGTATTTTTTTAAAACCGAGATCAATTCCCCACCCATCTCTACCGAAAGAATATTTGGTTCAATTGCGGTTAGTCCACTGGAGGTAAATGCACGGATATCTTCTTCCACATTTTTGCCCCAGGATTTTCCTTCCCGTTGATAAAAAGTAAACCAATTGTAGGTGTTGCAAGAGATAGGCCAACGGCGGGTCTTGTCCTGCGGTAGGGTTAATAAAGAAAGCGCAGGTGCAGTAGCGATAAAATGCCGGCGATTCATAATAATAAAAGTTTAGGATGTAAAATAAGGCAGCTTTTACTTGTTTTATCAACCTTGCTGTGAAAATTGTAAGAGAGGCTCATGGATCGAATTCATGGTGGAGTTTAGCATTCGCTTAGCCAGGAATATAAAAGGTTAAATGCCTGAAAGGACGACATAAGGCGCGGCTCATGGTGATTCTAATGCCAATTATTTTAATGATAAAAAACAGATATTAATCTATATACGTATTATATATGTATGATATGAATACCCCCTGGAAAAGAAAATAAAAATCAGCCTAACCAGCACGTTTTGTCATAATGCTTAATTGACTCAGGTTTCTGAGATTGAGAAATTGCAATTGTTGTCGAATCGCCAGGCAAGCTTGACAGGTTTTAAGTTGCAGAATTTAGTATTGCAGCCTGGCCAATAATTCATCCAAATTATTTTGAGCCATTTGCAGACCTTCTTCCATGCCCATCTGGAGCACTGTTTCCAGGGCTTCTCGCGTCGGGTACTGGGCCACAGTAATGACTAAAGTCCCATGTGACGTCGGAATAAAAGTGTTTTTCCATGTTGCTACCGGCAAGTTCTCCAGGATATTGCCCTGCTCGTCAGCAAATGCGTCCGTCCCGTGATAAAAATTTTCGTGGCTGATGTCTTCGAACAGTTGTACGGCACCATGGCGTTCTCCGTTTGGCCCTACCATGCAGTAATCCCACCGACCCCCTGGTCGAAAATCCATACGTTGCGTTTCACAGCGCCATGGCCGGGGTGCCCACCACTGGTCTAACAATTCTGCTTTCGTCCAAGCCCGCCACACCAGGCTAAGTGCGGCCGCAAATTCCCGTTTCACTTCGAATGTACAGGTATCCAGGTTTTTATTGATTTCGGTTTTCATAAGGAATAATTAGGTTTAATATTGGTAATGAGACTTAGGATGCATCAGGATTTATTTTGTTGCATATGGTCCAGCAATTGATCCAATTGGGCAAAACGAGCTTCCCAAAGCTGCCTGAAGGGCTCTACAAAATCGGTAATGTCTTTCATCTTTCGCAGATTAAGCTGATAATAGATTTCCCGTCCCTGAGGCTGAGGTACCAGCAGGTCGCAGGCGGTAAGAATCTGAATATGTTTGGAGATGGTTTGGCGGGTCGCGTCAAAATGAGCGGCGATTGCCCCCGGCGTCATCACCTGGGCCATCAACAGGCTTAAAATGGTCCTGCGCGTGGGATCGGCAATGGCCTGGAACACATCTCGTCTTAAATCCATTATGCAACTATTTGACTGCAAATATATACGCAGTTAAATGATTGCGCAATACTTGGCAGGTTATTTTTTTTGATTTTTTAACTCAATCTCCGGTGGATTATCATCCCTGCGCATAACCGGATTAATTATTTTTTTTAAGTGGTGACAGCATCGGTGCAGCACCTTTAATTTCAGAGTAAACTTGGGTTGATTATCCGTTTTAATTTATCATGGATTTCTCGAGTAGCTCAGACTAATTGTTCATGTAAAACCTAATGAAAATATTTTGTACCTTGAACTAATTCAAAGGCCGAACTATGTTTGGGAGGTTTCGCCTAAAAGCAAAATTAACTAAAAAAATGAGCTTATCGAGATGGCGGCTTTTTGCACCACCTGCTGTATCATGCGGTGGAGTCATAGTCAAGCCCAGGAGGAATAATAAAAAACAAAATTCAATGACCATTACCGCTCAGGCCATGAATCGGCGTGTATTCTTAAAAAATTTATCCCTTTCTGCTGGTGGCTTAGTTATCGGCTTTGCCTGGCTGGAATCCTGTCAAGAAAATACCGATTCCACAACTGTCATGCCTTCACAATGGTTCGAACTAAATGGATTTGTAAAAATCGGAGACACTGGCCTGGTCACCATCCAATCGCCAAATCCGGAAGGTGGGCAAAACATTAAGACCTCCATGCCCATGATCGTTGCTGAAGAACTTGACGTGGATTGGAAGCAGGTGGTCGTGGAACAAGCTCCTCTCAATACGGCCTTATATAGTCGTCAGTTTATTGGGGGCAGCCAAGCCATCCGTCAAGGTTGGACGGCGTTGCGCCAGGCCGGTGCAACGGCACGGCAGATGCTGCGCCTTGCTGCGGCAGAGATCTGGAACGTGCCGGTAGAGGAAGTAACCACCCAAAACGGCCAATTGTTACACAGTGCAAGCGGTAAAAAGGCCATGTATGGAGATTTGGCTGATGCAGCGGCCAAACAGCATGTACCGGAATCTGTGCCCTTAAAAAGCCCTAAGAAATTTAGCATCATTGGCACTTCACCCAAAAATGTTGATGGACAAAAGATAGTCACTGGTCAGCCCTTATTTGGGTCGGATTATCACTGTCCGGGTATGTTGATAGCCATGATCGTCCATCCTCCGGCTTTTGGGCTCAAGCTAAAATCGTTCGATGATACTTCCGTGCGCTCTATGCCTGGTATGCTGGATGTATTTAGTATTAAAGTGTTGCAGGACGATTATCAACGTCAATATTTTGATACCTGTACATTTACTGAGGTGGTAGCACTGGTCGGGAAAACGACCTGGGAAGTGATGCAAGCAAAAAAATCGCTGAAAATAGAATGGGAAGTGGCTCCGGCACGCACCGAATCAAGAAATGCTTTTGGAACCATAGAGTCCGTGCAGATTCCCAAGGGGTTAGAAAATACAACTGGCCATCAGGCTGCTATGGTGTCGATGTCGAGCAAGCCTGCTGTGCTCCGACGCCGGGACGGCGACCCTGAAACAGCTTTCAAACAAGCCGCCAAAGTGATTGAGTGCACTTATACTGCACCCTTCCTGGCTCACAACTGTATGGAGCCGATGAATTTTTTTGCGCACGTAACCAATGAAAGAGCTTTACTGATTGGCCCGCTGCAGAAAGCAGAATTGACTGAACAGGCCTTGTCCACCCGTTTGGGTATGCCTAAAGAAAACATCGAGATTCAGATGACCCGCCTGGGCGGAGGATATGGCCGCAGATCATATGCGCATTGGCTTATCGAGGCGGCGCTCATCTCTCAAAAAATACAGGCACCGGTAAAACTCATCTACACCCGCGAAGACGACATGACCGGGGGTATCTACCGTCCGGCTTACCAGGCAGTTTACCGGGCCGGGTTGGATGCACAAAATAACCTGATTGCCTTTCAGGTCAAAGCGGGGGGCATTCCCGAAAGCCCGCTGTATGCCCATCGTTTTCCAGCCGGAGCAGTTGACCATTACCTGGCAGAAGACTGGACCATTCCTTCCAACATTACTGTGGGCTCCTTCCGGGCACCCCGTTCCAACTTTATCGCCGCCGCCGAACAGTGTTTTCTGGATGAGGTAGCCGAAGCAGCCGGACAGGATCCGCTTGCTTTCCGCCTTGCGCTACTGGAAAGAACAAAATCCAACCCGGTGGGGAAAGACAACGATTACGATGCCGCCCGTTATGCTGCCGTTCTGGAACTGGTGCGAGATAAGTCCGGCTGGGGTCAGGGTGAGCAAAAAGTGGCCAGAGGAGTTTCTGCTTATTATTGTCATAACACTTACGTGGCTCATGTTTTGGATCTGGAGCTTCAAAACGGGAAAACGGTAGTCACCAACGTGTGCAGTGCTGTCGATTGTGGTCTGGTCATTCACCCGGA
>JAYRWN010000319.1:0-8878 GCA_041917975.1 Saprospiraceae bacterium
TACAGTTATTTGATCACCCCAAATATTTCTTCAAAAATCCCAGCATGGCTTTATACACCTCAAAGCGATTTTCTTCATTGTGAAAGCCGTGGCCTTCATCGTATTTCACCAGGTAGGGCACATCTACACCCCGCTCCCGCAACGAGGCCACGATTTGGTCCGACTCATCGATGTTGACCCGCGGATCGTTGGCGCCCTGGATCACGAATAGCGGCGTTTTTATCTGCTCAATATGGTATACCGGCGAGGCAGCTTCCATCATCTCCACCTCTTCCTCCGGATTACCCACCATCTCATACATCATGGTCAGGTACGGCTTCCAATAGGGTGGAATGGTGTTCATAAACGTGAACAGGTTAGATACGCCGACGTAATCAATGGCACAAACATAGAGGTCCGGGGTGAAGGTTACCCCGGCTAATGTGGCGTAACCACCATAACTACCACCATAGATGGCTACCCGTTCCGGATCGGCTATGCCCTCACGGATCAACCACTGTACGCCATCGGAAATATCATCCTGCATGGCGCGGCCCCATTGTTTAAAACTGGACGTCCAGAAATTTTTGCCATAGCCGGTGCTGCCGCGGTAATTCATTTGCAATACCGCAAAACCCCGGCTGCACAATAACTGCACCTCCGGATTATAGCCCCACTCGTCACGCACCCACGGCCCGCCATGCGGGTTGATCACCACCGGCAGCGGTCGGGTATCCTTGCCGGGAGGCAACGACAAATAACCATGAATGGTGAATCCGTCCCGGGCCGTATATTTCACCGGCTGCATACGCGCCATATCCTGCTCATCCAGCCAGGGTGAGATAATGGTGATGAGTTTTAATTCATCGGTATTCGTGTTGTATAAATGGTAGGCGCCCCGCGAGCGGTCTGAATGAGCCACCACCAAATACAAATTTTCCGCTTTGTCCGTATGGGCCAGATCCACTTCGTAACCTGCTAGCCGCTGCTCCAGCTTTTCCTGCAGGCTTTTGCGCCAGGCGTCAAAAAAATGAAGATGTGTTTTATCCGTAGTATAAACGGCTCCGGTGAGTATTTTCCGCTTCTTGGAGTGGATAGCCGAGGTGACATCCACCTCTGCATGAGCAAACAATACCGGACCGCTTTCCTGGCCCGTATGCATATCAAATTTTATCAGCACCGCTTTATCCCGGCCCAGATTAGAGGTCACATAAACCAGGTGAGCGTGTTCATAATCAAAAAATAACGGCGTGATGGAATCGCGAAAATCGGTGGTGATCACTTCCCGGAAGTCCTCATCCTCATGATCGCGGTACATCAGGGTGGTATAAACACCATCTTTGATCTTGGTCGCTAACCTCAGCCGCCCGGCATGGTCGGTCATCCATCCATCCAGAGGTTCTTCTTCATTATCGTTTTCGGCCAGTTGCTCCAATTCACCGGTATAGACATTGATACGGTAAGGATCAAATAATTGCGGATTGTTCAGATTCATGCCGATGATCACGTGATCATGGTCGTCCTCCAGATCATCGATGAGCTGAATACGCACGCTCTTATAAGGCGTTAAGGCCTTGTACTCACTGCCATCCGCATTGACGGCGTACAACTGATAATTTTCATCGCCGGCCTGATCTTTGACATATATCAACCGCTGCGAATTTGCCCACAGATAACCTTCTATGTCGCGCTCCGTTTCCTGGGTGATCTGGCGGATTTCCGGGTCATCCAGGCGCATGATAAAAATATTTCTACGCCGTTGGTAAGGCCCCAGATAGGATACAAATTGGCCATCATGTGACAATTGGAAATCCGACATTTCCGGTAATCTGAAAAAATCTTCTACCGAATAGTTATGCGACGTCTGTTCTCCGGCCTCGATCAAGTCGTGAATAACCTCCGGAGAAGAAGGCAGCTCAGGGTTGCCCGGTAATAAATAATCGTTGATCATGCTTGAAGGAGTTTATGCCAGCTGATTTTCGCCCAGACTTCTGCGCTGATTTGACTGATGGGGATGCGGATCTGATGTAAAGTATCCCGGTCACGCAGTGTCACCGTACCATCTTCCAGGGTTTGATGATCGACCGTCACACAACAGGGTGTACCGATGGCGTCCTGACGACGGTAACGGCGTCCGATGGCATCTTTATCGTCGTATTGACAATTAAACTGAAACTTAAGTTCGTTGAATATTTTTTCTCCGGTCTCGACTAAACGGCTGTCGGTGCGTATCAAGGGCAATACGGCACATTTCACCGGCGCCAGGGTAGGATGTAATTTCAGCACCACGCGGGTTGAGTCGTTGCCATCTGCATCCGGCACAGTTTCTTCCTGATAAGCCTGGGTGAGCATGGCCAAAAACATGCGGTCACACCCGATGGAGGTTTCTACCACATAGGGCACATAAGACTCATTCAGTTCGGGATCAAAATATTGTTGTTTTTTCCCGGATAAACTCTGATGGCTACCCAGGTCAAAATCCGTGCGGGAATGAATGCCTTCCAATTCTTTGAAGCCGAAAGGAAATTCAAATTGAATATCCACGGCGGCATTGGCATAATGGGCCAGATTTTCATGGTCGTGGAATTTCAGACGACCAGCCGGTGTACCCAGAGCCAAATGCCAGGCCATCCGTTTTTGTTTCCAGTAATTATACCACTCCAGTTCAGTACCGGGGCGGATAAAAAACTGCATTTCCATCTGTTCAAATTCGCGCATGCGGAAGATAAATTGGCGCGCCACAATTTCATTGCGGAACGCTTTGCCGATTTGAGCGATGCCAAAAGGTACTTTCTGGCGGCTGGTTTTTTGGACATTTAGGAAGTTTACAAAAATGCCCTGGGCTGTTTCCGGGCGCAGATATAATTTGCCCTCTTCCCCGGCAATATTGCCTAACTGAGTGGAAAACATCAGATTAAACTGACGCACATCCGTCCAGTTGCGCGAGCCTGTATCCGGATCCACGATCTCCAGGTCCTCGATGATTTGTTTTAATTCGGCCAGATCATTGCTTTTCATCGCCGCGGTCAGGCGGGTTTTCGCTTCATCAGCCTGACGTTGATATTCCACCGCTCTGGGGTTGGTCTCCCGGAATAGCTTTTCATTAAAACTATCCCCAAACCGCTTGGCTGCTTTGTCCACTTCCTTATCCGCCTTGCCCTGGATTTTATCGATTTGATCTTCGATCAGCACATCGGCGCGGTAGCGCTTTTTGGAGTCCTTATTGTCCACCAGGGGATCATTAAAGGCATCCACGTGGCCGGAGGCTTTCCATATTTTCGGATGCATAAAAATGGCCGAATCCAGACCCACGATATTCTCGTGAGCGTACACCATGGCATTCCACCAATAGGTTTTAAGATTATTTTTCAACTCTACACCATTGGGGCCGTAATCGTAAACGCCACCTAAGCCGTCATATATTTCCGAAGAAGGGTAGATAAAGCCATACTCTTTGCTGTGTGCTACCAGGGTCTTAAATAAGTCCACCATCATTAATTTTACTTTTTTCGCGGGGCGAAAATACAAAACTTAGCGGTTATGCGCTACCCCCTTTTACGGCCCAAGATGATGCCCGGTGTTCCTCTACCGAAAATTAAGGGTACAAACCGCGAAGTAGCACTTTATCCTTTGAGTCCTCGGTAGCCTTGGTGAAAAAAATGAGTACAGTCAGGTCGTGCATTTTTATTGGCTTTAATAATTAAATGGTTTTTCTGCGCCTACCATTTCCACACGCACCCCAAACTCAAACTCACACTTTTAATCCTTGGCGGCCATATAAATTCAAAAGGTTTTGCGCATCCTTCAATTTCCACACCCAAACTCAAACTCACACTTATTTCTTTGTGGTCTTGGCGGCCTTGGCGAGAAAAAATAGTTAAGTCCGGATGGCATTTCTATCGATCTAATTAAAAAGGTTATGCTACACCCATCCATTTCCACAATCACACTCCAACTCATACTTTAAAAGGTGGATTGCTCCAATCTGTTGTTCTAAAAATAAAAAGAGCGTATCTTTGAAACATGGCACCAATCAAACAAAAAGATTTGCCGGCTTATACCTGGAGTGATTATCAAACCTGGGAAGGTAAGTGGGAATTAATCCACGGCATTCCTTACAGCATGAGTCCATCGGCCACCAAAAAACATCAGGTGATGCTGAAAAACCTGGTAGTGGCTTTCGACCAAGCTCTAAAAAACAGCGCCTGTCACCCGTGTGAAATAGTTACTGATTTGGATTGGATCATTGATGAGCATACAGTGGTCCGGCCCGATGCTTTATTATCGTGCGATGATCGGGATGATGCACTTTACCAGCAGAAAACACCCTTGGTGGTCATTGAAATTTTATCGCCTTCCACCCGATTAAAAGATTTAAATCTGAAAAAGGACTTATATGCCCACCAAAATGTACTTTATTATTTAGTCGCCGATCCGGAAAACCAATCCTACCAATTAATGTCTTGTTCTGCCCAGAAGTACCGGTCGTTACCCGATTACCATATCCTTAAACTGCCTTGCGGAACACTTCTTTTGCAAGGATTATAATTGTTATTTGTCGACGGGAACCATGGGATTCCATATGGAAGTCCAAACTCGTTTGGCTGAACAAAATTTTTTAATCGCGCAGCCAATTAAAATTGGCCAACCAAAAATATAATGCCATAAATATTCAACATCTTATAGATAAGATTCTAATAGCAAATGGCCAGCACTTCATAAGTAATCTCTATTCACAAACAAACAGCTAAACAAATACACTATGACTTAACGTTAAAGTTCATTATCTTAGACCAGAAAAGGCGCCAGCATGGAAATTTCAATCAACACGCCGGCCTTATTGTTTCCGGCCATCAGTCTGCTCCTGTTAGCCTATACGAACCGGTTTCTGGCCATCGCCAACCTGATCCGCAAATTGCACGACGATTATGTGGTGGGCAGTCCGCATAAAGAAAGTGCCCTGTTGCAGATCCGTGGCTTGCGCCGGCGTTTGAACTACATCCGCTACATGCAGGGATTTGGAGTGTTTAGTTTTTTACTGTGTGTCTTCAGTATGTATTGTATTTACAACCAATGGATGAGTTGGGCAAATGGTATTTTTGCCTTCAGTCTGATCAGTCTGCTCGCTTCGCTTATCTTTTCTCTGGTGGAAATCATCATCAGCACCAACGCTCTTGAATTAGCTTTAAAAGATATGGCCGAATTGGATGACCCCAGTTTTTTTAAGGAATGGTGGCAGGAGAGGAAAGACAAAAAAGAAAAACGATAATCTATGAAACCTACACTCATTATTAATTATAAAATCATAAGTATAACCCTACTTTGCCTTCTAAACCATCATCTCATTTCTCAACAAAGGGTCTATCGTATGAAAAAATACGAAAAAGGTGCTATAACCTCCCTTTTACAAGACAAGTATGGCTATTTATGGATAGGCGGTTATGGTGGACTACAAAAATTTGACGGTACAAACTTTCTATCTTATAATTACAGTAATGCAGACACTACAACTATTATCGACTCTAAAATTAATTGTTTATTTGAAGACCACAATGATAATATCTGGGTCGGCACACAATATGGATTGTGTGTTTTTAATAGAAAGACTAATAACTTCAAACGGTTTTACAATACTGCCAATGACTCAGTAAGTATTGCTTTAACCAATATTGTTGATATCACCTCTGGTTTGGATAGTAACGTTTACATCATTTCCAATAGTTCCATATTCAAATACGATAAAAAAATAAATCTGTTATATAATCTTAAAATTAATAAGGAGGGTATTTCATACTTTACATCTATTGAAAGTTATAGCAAAGATACTTTACTTCTCGGATCGTCCAATGGTTTGTATTATTTAACCAGCTCAAATAAAATTTCATCTGAACTTACTAAATATCAATTTAAGTCTGATATTTATAATGCAACCATTAAGGACAAGCAGGTTAATTCCATTGACCATTTAAATGGAACAACATTAATAACTTATGATAAGTATATATATGATCTTAATAAAAATACACTAATTACAGTTACAATTGAAGGTCCCTTATTTAAAGCGCTACCTTTTAATAATTCCATCTGGCTTCTTTCAGATGTTGGTCTCTACAAATATAATTTGGATAATCATATATTAGATACAGTAGCAAGGCAAGGTATATATCCTTGGGACTTACTTTCAGATCCTTTGTTTTGTGGAATTTTCGATAAAGAAAATAATTTTTGGATTGGAAGTTCAAGTGGTTTACACAAGATTCAACATAATTTAATTATGGAAAGTGTCATTTCCATTCATTTAGACCACTCTCAAGACAATCACATGCCTTATTATATTCATAGTCAGTTTCAAATAAATGATTCAATAGTTATTACCTGGTTAGCAAATAGTCTTCAGCTATTTAACTTAAATCATATGAATTTTTTTAAATATAAGCTACATTCAAACAATAAACAAAGATTCGTTAACAATACAATTGTTTGTTTTTCAAATGATACCGAAGGAAATATATGGTTAGGAGGTGATAATGGAATAACTGTCCTCAGAAATGGATCAGTCAATGCGAATTTAATGAATGCTTTATCAAAATATCAAGACAAGCTTAACTATATTAGAGATATTTTTGTTGATATAAACAATGACGTCTGGGTTGGACGCTGGCCTGGAGGTTTATTTAAATATAATAGTAAAACTAATTCATTAAAAACTTATCTAGATCAAACCCAAATACGTAAAATATACCAGGATAATAAAGGAATTATATGGATTGGCACAAGACGAGGCTTGTATAAATATATTTCTTCTCAAGATACCTTCATTCAATACAGACACGATAGGTATAATAAATCCTCTATGCCAGAAAACACCGCATTCGATATCTATCGAAGCAATGATAGTACTTTGTGGGTCGCTACTTACGGCGGGGGAATCGCTGCATTAAATATATCTAATGATAGGTTTTTGACATTTTCTTCTGCACATGGTTTAATTAACGATAATGTTCTTGGTATTATTCCAGATAAAAATGAATTTTTATGGTTAACCACTTTTGAAGGTTTATCGGTCTTCAGATTAAGCGATAGCTCATTCATAAACTACAATTTTGAAGACGGTTTGTTAAACACTTCATATGCGCCATTTTCATCCAGTAAATTATCAGGTGACTCACTAATAATTGTCAAGGGAAATTTTGGTTGGGATATTATAAATATTAAAAGGTTTATTAATAGCAATAAAAATATAATTGATATTTATATTGACAATATATAACTAAACTACGATAAAAAAATTAATGTTTACAATAATACGACCTTTTTCAAATTAAAATATGATGAAAACAATATTAAATTTAATTATACTGGTGTAAATTTATCTAATGCGTCAAATATTAAATATGAGTATCGGTTATTAGGTTTTAATAACACTTGGGCGCAGAATGGGAAAAACAGCTCTATCACCTTTACCAATTTAAAGCACGGAAGCTATGATTTAGAAATTAGACCAGTTGGTCAAGCAATTGATTCGTCAGATCATAAGTTAATTGTATTTGAAATTGCCAAGGCTCCTTATTTGACTAATTTTGCCAAATTCTTATACCTTCTGATCTTTTCAGCATTAAGTGTATTCATGTTCAAAGCATATAAACAAAGATTGTTACGCCGGAGTCGCAGAAAAGAGGAATTATTGAAATTAGAGCATGCCAAAGAAATAGGTGTAGCTTATGAACAATTAAAAGTTACTCAGGACCAGCTTATCCAATCTGAAAAATTGGCCTTTTTAGGTGAAATAACCGCAGGGATTGCACACGAGTTAAAGAACCCATTAAATTTTATTAAGAACTTTACAGAGATAAATCGTGAAATAATTTATGAAATAAGTGAAAAAGTCAAAGATGATCAGGAAGATTTAAATTT
Organism: Saprospiraceae bacterium; assembly: GCA_041917975.1. Lineage (GTDB taxonomy): Bacteria > Bacteroidota > Bacteroidia > Chitinophagales > Saprospiraceae > JAYRWN01. The sequence continues at coordinate 7,894 of JAYRWN010000319.1, forward strand.
AGTCATCAATAATATAGACACCATTCTGAATCATAGTAAGAGGGCTGATGATATTATCAGCAGTATGCTTTTACATTCAAGGAAGAACAAAGTTGAACGAGAATATATCGATGTTGAAAAAATAGCTGAAGAGAGTTTAAGTATTTTTCAGGGTCTGGATGATGAATTTATCAGTTCAGTAAGATTTAAAACTGATTTTGGGCATTACAACACAACCTTATTAGCAGATAACAATGATCTGACCAGAGTCTTTATTAGTCTTTTAAACAATTCTCTCTATGCCTTAAAAGAAAAAAGTAGCAAAACTAGTGAATTTATTCCGTTTATTCTTGTAAAGTCAGTGTTAAGGGAAACGAACCTGATAATTAACATTATTGATAATGGCTCGGGGATTGATCCACAATATGAAAAGAAAATTTTTCAACCTTTTTTTACCACAAAACCAACTGGAAAGGGTGTAGGACTAGGTCTATCCATAGCCTATGATATAATGAAAAATAGCGTTGGTGGTGATTTAAAGTTGTGTAATTCAAATGAGGGAGCAAATTTTGAATTGCATTTTCCAGTTAGTAGAAACAGATAATCTCACTTAAGTTTCCTCGCCACTCAATCTCTTTCGCCTAATCCATCGAAAAAGGCAGGTTGTGGCAGGGAAGTGGGGGCTGCCGGTTCAGAAATTTGGGCAGACAAAAAAAGGATTGCCATAAAAATGGCAAAAGGGTCAATTCGCGTAACGGCTGGCTGCTGACGAGCAGGGTGGTTTTTATTTAGCGGGGCTAAATTAAGCCAGATCAATTCCCTCCAGCCAGTTTTTACACCCAGCCCGTAAAATGAAATATTATTCATTAAATTTCAGTTTCTTACTTACCCTGTTTATCCACTCTCTTGCCATAAGTTCATGACCAGCAGGCATGGGATGAATCCCATCCCAAATCCAGTAGTCTGGCGGTGCTATTGACAAAGCTCTATTGAAGGCTGATTGAAA
>JAYRWN010000320.1:0-1586 GCA_041917975.1 Saprospiraceae bacterium
CCGTCCACCTGCATCACATAGAGCCGCCAGGCATTGGGGAAAGTCCGGGCTGCCGGGCTATAGTTGCCATTGACCAAGCCGGCAAATACCACCTGGAGACCATCATAGGATAAGGATGGAGCACTTACATCAATTAAGTTAAGCGTGGATGATTGAGGTGATGCTCCGTTCAGCAACGTATCCACTTGCCCATTGACCCGTTTGATCAACATAAAACCGGGGCTGGCCACCTGAAAACGGCTGAAGGAACCTACTCCGGGTAAGGCCCGGGCCGGGGCATAATAAACACTGCCCTCAGCAGGTATTTGGCGGGATAAAAATAAAAAGTCGTATTGTGCCTGTGGCAAACTATATAGAAACGCCACAAAGATGGATTGGAAGTAAAGACGCATGGCCCGGATTTTTTTGCAGGTAAACTAAAACCAAAATATGGGCATGGGATAAGTATTAAACTGAGCTTGGCGGTTGTTTAGTGTTAACAACCGCTGGAATAATTAAGGGATTAAGACGTTGAATTGGCCGATGTAGGAAAATTTTAACAAACTTTTTTTTAGCAAATATTGCATGGTTATGTGATTCGGTGCAAATTTGCGTAATTATTACTAATTATATCAAATTAGTCGACATTTAAAAATTGGAACAACAAAATCCGCACGATCTGCAAAAGCTCCAGGTTCAACTGGCCAGTCTGACGTCTGAGGAAGGATTAGCCTGGTTAACTAATCGCTATCAGAACTCGATAGCTTTTTCCACCAGTTTCGGTCTGGAAGACCAGGTTATTGCCCATCTGATCTCCGAGGCGAAGTTACCCATACGGATCTTTACTTTGGACACCGGCCGGCTTTTCAGCGAGACGTATGGTACCTGGCGACGCACGCTGGAAAAATATGGTTTGACCATTCAGGCTTTTTACCCTGATCAGTATAAACTGGAAGACTTCATTACTGCCCACGGACCGGATGCTTTTTATGAAAGTGTGGATAAACGCAAACAATGCTGCCACCTGCGCAAAGTAGAACCTTTACAACGGGCTCTGCAAGGAGTCCAGGTTTGGGTGACCGGCATCCGAGCCGACCAAAGTCCGGAACGGCAACATACGCCTATTCTGGAATGGGATGAACACTACCAGCTATTTAAATATCACCCTTTGTTAAACTGGACTTATGATCAGTTAACCAACTACGTATCTCAGCACGATATTCCCGTTAATCCGTTGCACGCCAAGGGATTTGTGAGCATAGGGTGTGCACCCTGCACCCGGGCCATTCGTCCAGGCGACGATTTTCGGGCCGGGCGTTGGTGGTGGGAAGATGATTCAAAAAAAGAATGCGGACTACATTGGCATGAGGCCGAAGCCGAAAAAAATTAGTTATTCAAAAATTAAGCCAAACCATGGGCAAGTATAAACTGGATTATCTGGAACAATTGGAAGCGGAAAGCATCCATATCTACAGGGAAGTCGCGGCACAATTCGAGCGACCGGCTTTGTTATTCAGCGGAGGTAAAGACTCGATAACCTTGGTGCATTTGGCTCGTAAAGCCTTCTTGCCCGGGCCGATACCCTTCCCGTTGGTGCATATCGATAC
>JAYRWN010000321.1:0-19369 GCA_041917975.1 Saprospiraceae bacterium
CATGGAAACGGGTAGACAATTAGTACTAATTCCATATTTTATTCCTCATTCCAAATTCACCGTCACCCTATTGATTATTAATTAATATGGGTTCCTTCACTGTGGTCGCAATGACAAAAAATATATTTTAAAAATGGACATGATCTCTTTTTTGTTACTAAAGTATTTTTGATAAATAATTGCATTCGCTTGCGCACTAAATACAATCGTTGATCATATTTTCAAAGAGTTCCTGACGGCCGCTGCGTTGAGTTGGTTCACCCTGTTGTAAGGCCATGAGAGCTAATTGAGTTAAAGTCATTTTGCCTTCGGCAAAATGTTGTCCGGCACCTGAATCGAAACTGGCATAACGCTCTTTGCGCAGGCTGAGATATGATGTTTCATTTAAAACCCGGTCGGCAATAATTAACGCCCGGGCAAAGGCATCTATTCCGCCGATATGAGCATAAAACAAATCTTCCAGGTCTGTGGAATTGCGGCGGGTTTTGGCATCAAAATTTATTCCTCCGCCTTGAAAGCCACCAGCCAGTAAGATCACCAACATTGCCTCCGTTAATTCAAATAAATTGTTGGGAAACTGATCGGTGTCCCAGCCGTTTTGGTAGTCTCCCCGGTTGGCATCCATGCTGCCCAGCAACCCGGCATCCGCGGCGACTTGCAACTCATGCTGGAATGTATGTTGAGCCAGGGTGGCGTGATTAACTTCCACATTCAGTTTAAAATCACCCAGCAAGTCGTGCTCGCGTAAAAAACCAATGACCGTGGCGGAATCAAAGTCATATTGATGTTTGGTGGGCTCCATGGGTTTGGGTTCGATAAAGAACCAACCTTTAAATCCCTGTTGACGGGCATAATCCTTAGCCATATGCAGAAAACGGGCTAAATGGGCTTGTTCCCTTTTCATGTCTGTGTTTAGTAAGGACATATATCCTTCGCGCCCACCCCAGAACACATAATTATGTCCACCGAGTTTTATAGTGGCATCTAAGGCATTTTTGACCTGGTATCCGGCAAAGGTGACTACCTCAAAATCCGGGTTAGTGGCTGCGCCATTCATGTAGCGCGGATGAGAAAATAGGTTAGCAGTGCCCCACAGGACCTGTACCCCGGAGGCCTTTTGTTTTTCTAAGGCATAATCGGTGATAAAATCCAGCCGTTTATTCGACTCCATTAGGCGTTCACCTTCCTCAATCAGATCATAATCGTGAAAACAATAGAATGGCAGCCCCAGCTTGGTGATGAATTCGAAGGCGGCATCCATTTTATCTTTGGCTTGCTGATAAGGATCAGTTGCTTCCAGCCAGGGAAAGGGCTTGGTGCCCCGTCCAAAAGGATCTCCCCCGGTACCGCAAAAGGAGTGCCAATAGGCCGCGGCGAATCTAAAGTGCTCTTCCATACTTTTTCCTCTGACCTGTTGGGTGGCATCATACCATTTGAAGGCCAGGGGATTAGTCGATTTAGGTCCCTCATAAAGGATACGATCCACACGCTTAAAATAGGTCTGGTCGCCGGTTGTGATATGGATGGTCATGATTCGCTATTAGTTTATGTTTTATTTTATATGTATTTTTCGAGTAGGGTTAACCAGCGGCCATAAGCTTCTAAATAAGCGGCGGTGGTGTAGTCTGGTTCCACAATTTTTACCGGACGCTGGTCACTGAAAGCCTGCTTCAGGGACGGATAATGCCCCAAACCAAAGCCTGCCCCGCGCGCGGCGCCAATGGCCCCGGTGGTTTCATAGAGTTCTATCGTGGCTCCGGTCAACGTACTGATGGTGGTTGAGAAGATTTCAGACCGGAATAAATTATCATTGCCGACACGGATGACTTCCGTTGGAATACCAATACCGCGCAGGATGTCCATGCCATAGACCATAGCAAAAGCTACCCCCTCCAGGCCAGCGCGTAATAAATGAGTGGATTCGTGCCGGTTGTAATCCAGGTTATGCCAGTGAGCCCCAATCACGAGATCGCCAAACATCCGTTCGGCTCCGTTGCCAAAGGGTAATACGCATATACCTGCTGCCCCCGGTGGTATTTGCTGCGCCCTGGCCTCCAGTTCATCATAAGCCACCAAATTGTTGCCCGTTACCCGGCGTAACCAACTGTATTGGATACCCGCACCATTGATGCATAACAAAACACCGATGCGCGGTTGCCGAGCATGATGATTAACGTGGGCAAATCCATTTACCCGCGACTTAAGGTCGTAGACGGGTTCGGAAGAAACGCCATACACCACGCCGGAAGTGCCTCCGGTTGCTGCCACTTCCCCTGGTTCAAGGACATTTAAAGCAAGTGCATTGTTAGGCTGATCTCCCGCCCGGTAGGTAACCGGGGTGCCTGCTGGAAGTCCAAGAGCTTCGGCCGCTTGCCGGTGTAACACACCTTGTCTGCCGAAGGTGGGCACCTGATCGGCCAGGACTCCGGGATGGATGCCGTAGTAATCCAGAAGAAAATAGGCAATATCTTCTTGTTTAAAATCCCAAAACATGCCTTCGGATAAACCACTGACCGTGGTAGTAGCTTCTCCGGTCATACACAGCGCTATATAATCACCAGGAAGCATTATTTTGTGGACTTGATCCATAATCCGGGGCTCATGCTGATGCACCCACTGTAATTTAGATGCAGTAAAATTTCCCGGAGAATTCAACAGATGTTGAAGGCAATTTTCCTTACCTAAGGATTCCCAGGCGGTTTGACCAATCTGAACCGCCCGGCTATCACACCAGATGATGGACGGACGCAGAACACGCTGTTGCTTATCGATCAGAACTAAGCCGTGCATCTGATATGCAAGGCCTATAGCCTTTATCTCACTTCCCGGAACTCCTGACGATTGGAGGAGGTCTTGTGTGCACTCGATGACATGCTGCCACCATTTGGACGGATCCTGCTCTGCCCAACCTGGATGAGCTGCAGAGATCGGCATTTCCTGTTCAGGATATTTCACTGTGGCGACCAAGGCACCGGTCTCCCCATTGACCAATGCAGCTTTGATGAACGAACTCCCTATATCATATCCAATAAAATACATACCCTTTTCTTCCCGCGTATCCGAAATAATTCTCTTTGGCGAAATTAAGTATTTCTCCTTTAGTTTGGTTGTTTTTCCGATCTACTTGATAGTTAGAAGTGATTGATCTAGATTGTTTTTTATAAATTTGTTCTTTTTACCAACGGATGTTTTGCCTTGAACCGTCTTTAATAAATAAATTACAGTTATGAGGTGGTCCTTTCTCTTACTTTTGAGCATTGGCCTTGGGCAGTGTAATAAAGACGACCTGCACCCAACAGTGGACGCACTTATTTTTGGGTCTTATTATGGACGTTGTGCTTCAGATTGCACCAAGTTGTATAAATTGGAAAACCAACAGCTTTATGCCAAGGAGAAGGTCCTGTATATTAGCGATGATTGGGCTTTTAGCACTACACCTGCCAGCCAAACAGATTATGACTTGGCCAAAAATTTACTCACCAAGTTCCCAAAGCAGCTATTCGAAGAACCGGATCAAATTGGTATTCCCAATGCCCATGACCAGGGCGGATTGGTAATTGCCGTTCCGGACGGAGAATCATGGCGTGTATGGTACATTGATACGGTCACCGATAGACTCCCGGCCTACCTGGTGCCTTATATTCAGGATGTCCGCAAGGTTTTAGATCAGTTGCCCTAGATCAGAATTCAATGTGACATGATCAAAATAAAAAAGCCGGCGTTTTGACCGGCTTCATTTTTTCTATAGAGAAAAAAAAGAGGGGGTATCGCTAATTTTTCACTTGGTTATTCAAAGTTATATAATTATATTTTACAATGCAATACGTATGATAAAATATTTTTATATATCGATTATGTTCCTAAAAATAAAGACAGGGCTTTTAATTTTTCACTGCGGTCCGCAATCAGCTTAAGGATGCCAGTAAAAGGTATAAACAGAATCATCCCGGCAGTACCCCAGAGTAACCCGCCCAGAAGGATAGCAATCAGGATCGCCAGGGTATTTAGTTTTAATTGATTGCTCACCGCAAATGGAAATATTAGGTTCGATTCGAGATATTGGACCACAGCAAAAACGGCGATGACACCTGCCGGATACCACCAGGACCCAAAAGTAATCCAGCTCACGCTGATGGGCAGGAGCGATGCGATCATAATACCCACATAAGGTATGAAGGTTAAAACTGAAGCCAGAAATCCGAATAAAATGGCATGGGGAATACCTAATAACAGCAGACCAGCAGAGTTGAGTATACCCACAATCAAGTACACTAACAGCATGCCCTTGATAAAATTATAATAAGCACGTACGGTTCCCAACAAGATATCCTTAATGGTTATAGCGTTTTCACCCGGGAATAAACGGATTAGTCCGGCCAGTAAATTGTGCCGGTGATATAGGATAAGAAAGGCCATTAGAGGGATTAAAACAAAATACAATACTGCCAGGTAAAGAGACTCTGATGTAGACCGGATGAGGCTAAACAACTGGGGAAATAGATTGGTAGTTAAACTATTCACCCAGCGCTGCTGGGAAGCCAACTCGATATTAAAACGATCCAACAAATAATGACTGAACGCTTGAATGGTATGTTCCAATTGTGCACTTAATCCAGCCCAGTCGGTGGCGAAACTACCCAAAGCGCGAAAAAGAATGAATAAGATACCTGTCAGCAGCCCTAAAACGAAGAACATCACCAGGCTGATGGACAAGCTTCGCGAAAGACCTTTTTGTTCCAACCTGTGTACTAAAGGAAACAATAAACCACTGATTAATAATGAGAAACTCACTGGAATCAAAACAGGTCTGCCAAAATAAAGAATAAAACCTCCCGTCAAGGTTATTAGCATCACCTCTAAAATCTTTATTCGCTGAGTTCGCCCTGTAGAATTATCTTCAGTCCAGTTCATTTTCAATATTTTGAATTAACACCCCACTTGTCTGCCTACAAGTTACACATTCGTGGCTGTTTTTGCCCAAATTTATGCAGGTTGAAAGTCACGTTTATTTCGAAAATTTAGTTCCATTAACAGGGGAGGTATCTTACATTCTGTTTTTTTTTAAAAGACCATTACCTTTGCCGCCAAACCCAGATCAGGATTTGCTTTCCATCCAACAAGTATACCGCCAATCGTTCGCTGGCATCACTCGTGAAGTTTGGCTCTTAGCCATTGTGATGCTGATTAACCGGAGTGGGACCATGGTGTTACCTTTTTTGACGGTATATTTAACCCAGGAGTTAGGCTTTTCCATTCAGAATGCTGGTTTGGTGAGCATGAGTTATGGTCTGGGATCAGTACTTGGTACTGTTTTGGGGGGGCATTTTTCTGATCGTTATGGGTATTACCCAGTCATGTTTTGGTCTCTGACGTTAAGTGGTTTTGTATTGTTGGGGCTACAATGGGTCACCTCCTTATTTTGGTTATGCCTTATCGCTTTTTTGCTGAGTACTGTGGCCGACATGCTCCGGCCGGCTAACATGTCCTCGGTAGCTTTGTTTTCTTCTCCCGAAACCCGCATACGTTCCGTTGCTTTGGTTCGTCTGGCCATTAATTTGGGCTGGGGAATCGGACCGGCTTTAGGTGGCGTGGCGGCATTTTATCTGGGGTATAAGTGGTTATTTTGGATTGATGGTCTGACATGTTTGTTTGCTGCCGCTTTCTATTTTCATTTTCTTCCGCGCAGTTTATTTCGGGTCCGGCAGTCCAAAGAGAAAGAACAACATTTGGAGCCAACGATCTCCGTATATCGGGATTGGACATTTTTAGAATTTGTATTTTGGACTATGCTGAGTGCAGCTGCCTTTTTCCAATTATTATCAACCGTGCCGGTATATTATAAAGAGAACTTGCACATGGACGAAAACATTATTGGATTAGTCCTGGGGCTCAATGGATTTTTGGTGGCCTTGTTAGAAATGCCGGTAGTATTTGCTCTGGAAAAACGGGTCAAAATGCTTAAAGTGATCTTTTTGGGCACTATACTCATCGGGTTGTCCTATTGGATACTGAATTGGGGCGCTTGGATTGGTTTAGCCTACATTTCTACGGTAGTCATGACTTTAGGCGAGGTATTGACCATGCCCTTTGCCAATGCCTATTCTATGGTCCGTAGTAACGCCCATAACCGGGGGCGTTATATAGCACTTTATGCATTGGCATATTCCATAGCCTTTATAATCGCCCCTTTAGTGGGTACACAAATAGCCGGTGCTTGGTCCTTTGCTCATTTATGGTATACTATGTTGCTATTAAGCCTGATCTCGGCAGCCGGATTCTGGCGTTTACAGCGCAGGACTGATTAAAAATCTCAGCGCTTTCCTTGTCCGATATTATTTTATTCCGATATTTGCCTTCCCTTTTACAGGCGTTCATTGATTGAGGTTATATTTAATCTCTTGGTCATTGCCCAGGTGGCGGAATTGGTAGACGCGCTAGCTTCAGGAGCTAGTGATCGCAAGGTCGTGCAGGTTCGATTCCTGTCCTGGGCACTTCATTCAAAGAACTGCACTTTTACTCATTACACCTAAATAGACTTATCCTCCACTTAATAGTTTGTGATCAGGCCCTTCATATCATCAATTTATAATATTATTTGCTGGCCGGTCATTCTTATTCCTCTTATTGCGATTTTGTCGCGTTTTTTTTCATTTTTTCCAGCGGTTATTGATTACGACGAATTAACCTGTATCGTTATTATCGGGCTGGAATAAGACATCACTTTGATGACGGAAGGCCACACGGGCTACGCCCAACGTTTTCGTGAATTGGGCTTGCGGGTTATTGACCATTACCCCCAGCGCACGTTTCAGTTGGACACGATCCGCCTGATTCGACGCGAGATACTTACCCGCAGTTTTCATATCGTGCAATTGATTAGCAATAAAGCCATGACCAATGGCATTGTCGCATCCCTTGGCTTGCCGGTGAAGGTGGTTACTTACCGGGGATTTGCCGGGAACATTCATTGGTGGAACCCAATAGACTATATAAAACAGCTAAGCCCCCGTATTGACGCTATTACTTGTGTATCACCGGCGGTCAAAGAACATCTGGACCGTCAGTTGTTTTTTAATCCGGCCAAAAGTGTGATTATCACCAAAAGCCATGACCCGGCCTGTAAGACGTTATTGAACCGGTTTCTCTGGCAGATTTCAAAATACTGCAAGAGGCGGTAGTAGTCAGCCTGGTGGCCAATGCCGTAATGAAAGTATTCCGGTGTTGATTGCCGCTAGTCATTTGTTGCCACCCGGTCTGCCAGTTTATTTATTAATGATCGGAAAGGACCTGGATCAACCGGAATTTATAGCAGAGCTAAAACGTTCACCATATCAATCCGGTTTGTTTTTGCGGGATTTCGGGCCGATGCCCTCCAGCTGGTTAAAGCCTCAGATATTAGTGTGCTCACCTCGATAAAAGGTGAAGGCCTTTCCAAAACCCTTCTGGAGGCCATGTTCCTGGGTAAATCGGCTATTTTTATAGATATACCGACCAATCGCGGATTAGCTGTGCATGGCGAATCAGGATGGATTATACCTCCCGAAAATGCCCAGGAATTAGCTACGGCCATCACCAGATTAGTTCTGGATAAATCGATGCGCGAACACCTTGGTCGCAAAGCCCGTGAACATGTAGTTAAATATTAAGCGATAGATTTCGGTATTCAACAATTGCTCCGCCTTTATCAGCAATTGACGAATCAGTAAAATATTCTGGAATACCAATGACAAGTAATTTTAGTTGGTCCGAGAAATTTATAAGTTTCCATCCAGCCCATGAAGTTTTTAGACGTTGCTTTTTTCCCTAAGTTCTCGCGGATTGGCGCAGAATTATTAGCCTGAATAATTGTTTAAATCCCTTATCAGTAATTCCCGATTATTTTTAGTCGAAACCACAAGTGCGTTACCAATAAACCTTGACTCTTTTTGGCAAAATATGATTACCATATAGGTGAATAGGGTAGATGTGTTAATAAGTACTAATTCGTTTTAAGTATTGGCAGGAATTTCTTTTCCGGAAAAGTGACGATTGAATTATACTGCAACATTTAATTAACATCCTGCGTGTTCTTATATTGCTAAAAAAGAAGGGTAGATAATATATTGCCCGTACGGGACAAACTTTTCTATTAGCAAATGGCATTCACCCTCACCCTCACACTCACATTCAAACTTATTTCGCCGGGTTGTCATAAGGCCACACGTTTAGTCATTTCGAAATTATCCTTCATATGCATAAGCGGAAGTTTAATAAAAAAATCTGATCCTTGATGCAGCTGTGTTTCGAAATATAACGACCCGTGGAATGATTCAATAATGCTATAAGAGAGCGCTAGACCCAACCCAGTCCCTGAGTTTTTGGTGGTAAAATTCGGATAGAATACTTTGTCTTTCATTTCATCCGGAATGCCAACACCATTATCTGATATTTTAACTATTGCATGATCTCCTTCTTTATAAACGCGGATGTTTATTACGCCCCGGCGGTTACCTGGAATGGCTTGTGTAGCGTTTTTGATGATGTTGGTAAATACCCGTAAGAGTTGGTTTTTATCGGCAAAAATATAGATCTCATCTATAGGAACGTACAGGTTAATATCCATATCGTCTCTTTTGCGGAAAAGATCATGAGCTGAGGCAATAATTTCATTGAGAATTAATTTTTCGTTTTCAGCTTTAGGCATTTTAGCAAATGAAGAAAACTCGCTGGCTATTTGGGATAATGCATCAATTTGTTCTATTATGGTATAAGTCACCCGGTCTATCAGACCTTGCGCTTCCTCCGGGCGGGTTTTTATAGCTAATTGCATATGTTGGATGCTTAGCTTCATAGGTGTCAGTGGGTTTTTAATTTCATGAGCCACTTGTTTGGCCATCTCACGCCAGGCCATTTCCCGTTCATTCTGAGCCAACATCAGCGCACTATCCTCCAGCTTTTGAATCATCAGATTGTAATTCTGGATTAATTCGCCCACCTCGTCCGCATGGTCCCATTCCAATTTTTTATTGGGCTGACCAAGTTGTAGTTGTTTCAGATTTTCACCCAGTACCAACAAGGGTTTAGTGATGGAATTGGCCACTGCGATGGCAACTGATCCGGCGAGTAATAATAAAAATATATACACGTTCAGCAGTGTGCCGATAAAATCATTGACTGAGCGCCGGATTAATTCATTAGAGCGAGTGTCCGGCAATCCCACAAAACCAATAGTCTCATTTAACTTATTCTTGAGCGGTGCGTAACAAGTTATCCAATTATTTTTATCTACCTGATTGATGATGGATGTTTCTTCGAGCAAGAGTGGCCGGTAGACCGGAAATGGTAACATGGCATACTGTTGCAAATTATTTTCCTGCAAACCTTGAAAATGGGCGATTTGTTTTCCATCCAGATTGTATAATACTACATCTGAGGTATTGGCGACCGCATAAGTACTAAGATTTGAATTAAATAATGAATCTGAGGGAACGATCTTTTCCTCTATCGTCAGATCTGTACGGATAGTTTCTACCAATACATTTAATTTATTGGTTAGCCTGGCAATGTGATTGGATGACGAAGAATTTTTAAAATAATAAACGGTGACGACTGCTATCAGCACAAAGGAGGCAAAGATGACGGAAGTAACAGACAGTTGAATTTTATTCCGCAGCGAATTTCGGTTCGTTAAATCGATTTGTAGCTGATAAGGCAAAAATTGAAAGGTGGTATTTAGCAGGATTAACACAGCCGCTACCAATAAAAATAATAAGAAGACATAAGAAAATGCCGAAATGGGTTTTATCATCCCGGTCAATTGACGACTGACGATTGACCGGTAATGTCCCTGTGTAAAAATTAATTCCGAGCGCCCGTTAATGATGACTTCCGTATGCCCGTTTTTGTTTTTTGCACTATTAAATTTAAATACCGGAGGATATAATTCTGTGGAATTAGTGGAAATCAAACTATCCTGATAATAAACGGCCACCTGGTAAGCTTCCACCTTGCGCGGTGGCTGAGAAATTAATTCCTGCGCCAACACCAACCGGTGTTGTAAATCTTTAGCCCAATTGTATTTGAACAATAAAATGGCCAAAAAGCCGGAAAAAATAATTAACCAGGTGATCATCCAGGTCATGGAGGGATTGCGTGCTTCCAGGAATAATTCGTAGAGTAAAATATAAATAGCGGTAAAAATGATAAAAAACCCAATCCCGACGGGGAGATCTAACCAAAAGTAAATAGGTAATGCTAAAATATTAGCCCCGAGATATAACCAAAACCGGTGTTTAATAGGAATTTCCAGCGTGAGAATTTCACTGATGAACCGATTATGTAAGATGTACCAGAATGCACATAATAAAATAATGGATAAAATAGTGACCAAACTTACTGCACTCGAATAAAGAAAATTATCAAAATCCAGGGCTACATCTGTCTGGATGACTAAAAAATATGCATAACGGGCTGTAAGTAAAAATGAGCAAATAATGAGCAGATAAGTTAATAAACTATAGATGTACCTTTTTCGTATGGACGATCGGGCAAAAATGAGATGGCGCTCAGCAGTAATACGATATAAAAATATTACACTGGTTAAAGCCATAATAATGTAGATCAGATAAGGCACTATAGAATTCCAAATCGCAAAATCCATGTAGAGGGGTTTCAACCACACCTGTTTGATTAGCCATAATATGAAAAGACCGGCGAACCAGGCCCCTGTTAATTTACCATCAGACCATTGGCTTCTGATTTGATACTGATATAAGACATAAAAAAGAAAGATCAGTAAGAATAAACAGAACACTAATGATATGCCTAGGAGGATGGCTTGTTGGGATTGGATATTTTCGGTGGGATCGATGGTGATGGAAAGATCAGCCGGTGTATAAACCTGTTGATGTTGATGGGGGGTAATTTGTAAACCTGAAATTGGCCCCAGTGAAGCCGTTACGGCTTCCTGCACATCAATAGCGGTGATCACCGTTAATCCGCCGCCGGTTTTTTTGGCGAAAATGGTATAACGTGTATCGGCGGAAACATAAATGCCGTTGGCCGCAGACAGCAACCACAACTCTTCTAAACGATTATCTGGTAAAGCGTGACGGGTCCATAGTTTTCGACTATGGTCATGATACACATAAACGCCAAATGGTTGTCGGACCCAGCGGTTGTAATACACGAGAGGTTGTGACAGTATTTGAGCCAAGGAAAAAGTAGCGTTCACCTCCTCATCCAAAAATACTTTCATCCGCTCTAAAGTCACCCGGATGTCCTTTGAAGCTTCTTCATTAAAGGAATGTCGCCCCATGGACGCTCGCTGGCAAGAACCTAGCCATAGCATTAAACCGATGCTGAGGATTATTCCGTTGCGAAGCATTTAGCACAATTAACAAACAAAGGTATTAGAAAAAAAATTAATGTATAATATGCTTTAAAGTATTTTATTACAAATGGTTTTGTGCTAATTATGACCTTAAATAGACCACCAAATCTTTTTTTTGTATTTTTGCGGTAAGCAAGCCGCTCTATCGCTCCACCTTGGTGGGGAGGAAAGTCCGGACAACGTAGAGCGCCACACCACCTAACGGGTGGGATCTCTTCTGGTAGGGAGGAGGTACAGACAGGGTCACAGAAACTATACCGCTCCGCCAGTCGGAGTAAGGGTGAAAATGTGTGGTAAGAGCGCACAATCCCGTCAGGTAACTGCGCGGATGGATAAACCTTGTGGGTTGAAATGCCATGTATATCCTGAACAATCTGATCGCCGTGCGTAAGCGCGACTTTCGGGTGGCCGGGTTGCTCGCCCGGAATTGGTCTGTTACAGACCATCGTCAGGAAGGGTAGGCAGCTTAGATAAATGATAGGGGCCTTACTTAGGTGAGGAACAGAATCCGGCTTACAGGCTTGCTTTCCCTACTTTTTGAAATTTGTGGAGGGTTTGAAATTGGGTTGAGACTCGCATCGCCTTGACTTTATTTTATAATAGTCAGGTTTGCCAGATGTAAATTGATTAACCCGATTTCTTCAGCGGACAAGTTAAGGTTGGAGGCGCGGGCATTTTCAATCGCCTGCTTAACATCGCGCGCACCCACCAGAGCTGCTGTTATACCCGGTTGGGATAACGTCCAGCGGATGACCAGTTGGCCTAAAGTAGCTTGTTTCGCCTCTGCCAGGGGTTGGATGGCTGACAAAAATTGGTGCACCCGATGCAGGTTATCATCATTAAAAAAATACACGTTAGCCCGGTGATCTCCCGGTGAAAAAACATGTCCCGGTTTAATTTTTCCAGTAAGCAATCCCCGTTCTAAGGGACTGTAAGCTAAGATGCCTTTATGGTGTTCCAGGCAATAGGGCACCAGTTCTTGTTCGATGTCCCGGCGCACCATGCTGAAAGGGACCTGGTCAGAAAGAATAGGACATGTTTTGTCCGCTTCAGCTAGCTGGGAGGCTGTATAATTACATACACCGGCGTAGCGCACTTTGCCTTCTTTAATTAGCTGCTGGACCGCTTCCAGACTTTCATGGATCGGAGTAGTCGGGTCGGCCCAATGGATCTGATAAAGATCAATATAATCAGTGCCGAGACGGTGTAAACTGGCTTCACATTCAGCTAGAATGCTTTGTTTTCCGGCATATTTGTAAATGTCCAAAGACTTACCCTGATTATCCTGACTTTTGAAATAAAATTGCCCTTCCGGTGGGCCCCATTTCAGTCCGTACTTGGTCAGTATTTGTACCTTCTCCCGACCGATTTGTCGGATGGCTGTACCCGTTAATTCCTCACTTAAGCCCTGTCCGTAAACCGGGGCGGTGTCGATCGTCGTCACGCCTTCCTCATAGGCAGCGATCATGGCTTGTACTGCTGCATCCTGTTCGCTGCCACCCCACATCCACCCGCCGGCGGCCCAGGCACCAAAACATATTTCAGATAAGCTTAAGTCCGAACCCGGTAAAGTAACATATTTCATTTTGTTAGCTCATTAATTTGGTGTGTGAAGATAGGGATAAACTAAGGAGAAGCTGATCCATTTTAATATGTGGCTTCGCTATTTTCTCTTCTGAAACTCAAGTTTATACATGACCCAACCGAATCCTAACACCAGATGAAGGACCACGACTGTCATGATGAATAACTCCATAATTAAACGTTTTAAAACAGTTGCAATAATATCTCGACTTTTCAGATGTTTCAGCTTTAGGAGGCTGATGTATATCAGGAAGATTGGTGATATTTACCTTGTAAAGATATTTCAATCAACATCGGTTAAAGAATTAATACGCATATATGAACTTTTTTATTATATATAGCTAAATTTGTGCTTCTTTGAATAAACTGAAGACCTAGCCTTATGCCTGATTTTATACACCTGCATTGTCATAGCCAATTCAGTCTTTTAGACGGCGCTACGGAAATTCCGGCTATGATGGCCAAAGCAGCCGCAGATGGCCAAAAAGGCGTGGCGCTTACGGATCATGGCAATATGTTTGGTGGTTTTAAGTTTGTGGTAGAAGCCAAAAAGCATGGCCTTAAACCCATCATGGGCTGCGAATTTTATCTGGTTGAAGATCGTTTCAGGCAATCTTTTTCCAAGTCCCGGGGAGAACAGGATAACCGTTTTCACCAATTATTACTGGCCAAAAACCAGAAGGGTTATGAAAATTTATCCCGGCTATGTTCCTTAGGATATATCGAGGGACTTTATGGTAAATTTCCGCGCATAGATAAATCTCTGTTGTTAAAATATCATGAAGGGCTTATTGCCACCAGCTGTTGTATTGGAGCCGAAGTACCACAAGCCATAGTGCATGGCAACCTGGCCAAAGCCGAAGAACTGTTGCGCTGGTGGATTGACCTGTTTGGAGAAGATTATTATATTGAGTTGCAGCGGCACCGCAACATGCATAATATTGATGATACCGGCGTAAGTCAGGAGCAGGTGAATCAAGTGTTGCTGGACCTGGCTAAAAAGTACAACCTAAAAGTTATTGTTACTAATGATTCGCATTATTTGGAGGAAGAAGATTGGCGGGCTCACGACATACTTTTATGCGTTAATACGGGCAATAAACTGGAAGATGACGGGCGTTTTAAATTTCCTAGCCCGGACTTTTATTTCAAGACTCAGGCTGAAATGGGGCGACTCTTTCATGACGTGCCGCAAGGATTGGATCATACTCTGGAGATATTCGATAAAGTAGAAGCGCCAAAATTAGAACGGGACATCATTTTACCCAATTTTCCCATTCCGGCGGGGTTTAGTGATCAGTCCCAATATTTGGAGCACCTGGTGATAGAAGGCGCTAAAAGCCGTTATAAAGGGCTGTCCGCACAAGTGACTGACCGGCTTAATTTTGAACTGAAAGTTATTGCCGACATGGGCTTCGGTGGTTACTTTCTCATCGTCCAGGATTTTATCAAGGCAGCCCGAAAATTAGGAGTCGCCGTGGGACCAGGACGGGGCAGTGCGGCAGGCTCAGCAGTCGCCTATGCTCTGACCATCACCAATATTGACCCGATACAATATAATTTGCTGTTCGAACGATTCCTTAACCCTGAGCGGATCAGCATGCCCGATATGGATATCGATTTTGATGATGTTGGTCGACAAAAGGTGATTGATTATGTAGTAGATAAGTATGGCCGTGACCAGGTAGCTCAGATCGTAACTTTTGGCACCATGGCAGCGCGGTCTTCCATTCGTGATGTCGGACGGGTGCTGGATCTTCCTCTAGATCGTGTGGATTATGTTGCCAAAATGGTTCCCAGCAGACCCAATACGCATTTGGCCCACATCCTGGATAAACCCATCAAAGAGCTGGAGGACGATTGGCAGGCCCAGGATTTTAATAACATCAAAGTCTTGCAAGAGCTGCAGAAGGTTCAGGACCTGACTGGGGAGACCATCCGGCTCGCCAAAAAACTGGAAGGCTCGGTGCGTAATACCGGTATACATGCCGCCGGCATTATTATAGCTCCTGATGATATCAAAAAATATATCCCCGTATCCACTAGTAAGGAAACCGATCTGTTGATCACCCAGTTTGATGGTAGTATTGTCGAGTCAGCCGGCATGCTTAAGATGGACTTCTTAGGGCTGAAGACGTTGTCTATCATTAAAGATGCAATAGACAATATTGTAAAACGTTTTGGCGAGGAAGCCCGACTGGATCCGGATGATATTCCGCTGAACGATGTCAAAACTTTCGAATTATTTCAACGAGGAGAAATGATCGGCATCTTTCAGTTTGAATCCGATGGGATGCAGAAATATTTGAAAGAACTGAAACCGACGACCATCGAAGACCTGATTGCCATGAACGCCTTGTATCGTCCCGGGCCCATGGATTATATTCCTTCTTTCATTAATCGGAAGCATGGACGGGAAAAGGTGGAATACCCCCATTCCTGGCTGGAAAAAATCCTTAAAAATACCTACGGCATCATGGTCTATCAGGAGCAGATCATGCAAACGGCCCAGATTATGGCCGACTACAGTTTAGGCAAAGCGGATATGCTGCGTCGGGCGATGGGGAAAAAGAAGGCAAAAGAAATGGAACAACACCGGCTCTTCTTTGTAGAAGGGGCCACCAAAAAAGGTGTTGACAGCCAGAAAGCAGACGAAATCTTCGAGGTGATGTCCAAGTTCGCCAGTTATGGGTTTAACCGTTCGCACGCGGCAGCTTATTCGGTCCTGGCTTACCAAACAGCCTACCTGAAAGTCCATTTTCCGGCAGAATTTATGGCTTCTGTTTTGACCCACAATAAAAGCGACATTACCAAACTCAACATGTTTTTGCAGGAGTGTCGCCGCATGGGACTGACGGTGCTGGGGCCAGACATTAACGAGAGTGAAGTAGACTTTGCCGTTAACCGCACCGGACAGATACGCTTCGGTCTTTCAGCGTTAAAAGGCATCGGGGAGGGGCCGGTGGAAGAAATCCTTCAGGTGCGCAAGAATGGTGCTTTTACGAATATTTTTGATTTGGTCAAACGCGTCAACCTGCGCTCAGTAAATAAAAAATGCGTGGAAAGTCTGGTGCTTGGAGGTGCTTTTGATTCGTTTATGCTTAGCCACCGGGCCCAGTATTTTGCTCCGAGTGAAAAACATGAATCGTTTATCGAACATGCCTTAAAGTTTGGACAAGCTTACCAACAAGGTTTGGAAAAAACCCAAAACTCCTTGTTTTCGGGACACGAATCCTTTGATATTGCGGAACCTAATCTGCCGCAGACAGAGCCCTGGCCGCTAATCGATAAATTGACTCGTGAAATGGAGATTACCGGCATCTTTATCAGTGGACATCCTTTGGATGATTATCGTCTGATTGTAGAAAATTTCACCTCCTGTTCGCTCGATAAAATAGAACATTTTAAGGGACAAACCGTTACCCTCGCTGGATTTGTTGCTAAGGCGGACCATCGCATCAGCAAAAAAGGCACCGGCTGGGGTATTTTTACCCTCCAAGACTACCAGGGAAGTTTGGAAATTATGTTGATGGGCAATGATTACCAGGATTATAAAGGACGACTGGAAGCGGGCCAGGCCGTTTACATTAAGGGTATTTACCAGAAAATACGCGAGAACGAAGACTATCGTTTTAAGATCTCTCAGGTCAAACAATTAGCTACTTTGGGCAATTCTTTGGCCGAGTCCATCATGATCAAACTCAGTGTGCAAAGTGTGACCGAACAAGTGTTACACCAGCTTCAGGCTTGGATAAAAAAATATAAAGGGAAACATTTGTTGAAAATAAAACTGATCGATTATCAAAACCAGGCCATGCTGGATATGGTATCCAAAGATACCAAAATCAACGTCTGCAACGAACTGGTAGATGAATTGGTTAAAGCAGGTCTGGAGTACAAAATTAATGCTTAAGGAGGACCAAGCCAGACTTCCAATGCTCCATCCTGATTCACCGGAAGACAGAATTTTACCTCTTTGAACCCTTTTAATACATGTTCTACCTCTTGTTTGAGCACCCCTAACCCTATACCGTGAATAATGGTCACCCGAACTAATTTTTTTTGGATGGCGGACTGGATAAACTGCCGGCAAGCGGCTAATTGATAGTCTAAGATGCGGGCCGAAGGGGCTTGAACCAGGTCAGGTTGCAAGATCTCAATGTGCAAGTCAATACTTACAGTTACTTCGGGCAGGGTCTGTTTTTTACTCTGACGGGATTTATCCTCCTTTAACCAGGAGAAATCAATAATCTCCTCTTCTTTTTTGAGATCTAAAGAGAGGTCGTCTGGAGCAATAAGGTGATGTTCGAACCCGATTTTAATTTTTGCCTGCACGCCTTCTGAGCCTTCGAAAATACCTACTTCACCACGGCTGATAATCCAGACCTTATCGCCAATCCACACTTCATCCAGATTCATGCTGAACTGTTTAATCATTTTTGTTTTAACCACTTAAGGATCAACTGGTTCATTCCACCATAAAAATCGACTGAATAAAAAACGAATGGCTTATAAATTATGGTATCGGAACTATCTGGCCCTATTATTGTGATGTTAAGATCCGGGCTTAAAGGTTTTTATTAACCTTTTTGTTTATTTTAGCTGTTTAAAGTTTCGAAAAAGGGTGATGACCAAGTGGATTAAAAGGATACTTTTTGCGACCATAGTTATGGTCTTTGCCCTTTATTGGACCGATTGGTGGGTTACTTATGCCACTAGAAGTCAGCACTCCTCCGATATTACAGCCATGCCTGAGCGCAAAGTCGGATTAGTTTTAGGAACATCTAAGTTTACCAGTAACGGATCACGAAATTTATATTATCGCTACCGACTGGAAGCTGCTCGCGAGTTGATAGATTTATGTAAGGTTGATTATTTGTTGATTTCCGGTGACAACGCCACCATGAGTTACAATGAACCCATGACCATGCTTAAAGACCTGGTGGCTATGGGTATCCCCAAAGACAAAATATTTCTCGATTATGCCGGGTTTCGCACATTAGACTCGGTCATCCGAGCCCTGAAAGTATTTGGACAACAAGCCCTGATCGTTGTCAGTCAAGATTTTCAAAATGAAAGAGCCATCTACATCGCCGGCAGTTATGGCATGGATGTTTATGGCTACGATGCTCAGGATGTCCTACGGGAGCAGACCTCCTTATTAACCTTGCGTGAAAAAATGGCCAGGGTTAAAATGCTGGTGGATTTGGTGACTCAGACCTCTCCTAAATACCTGGGTGATCCTGTACTTATCCCCTGATCAACAGGGATTTCCCGGACACATTTTCCAGATTCAGTCCTTTTTTTGACCATTTTTTACCAGGGTTAACCTTTCTAAGCATTTTTTGTGGTGTTTTTAACACTATTTTGTTAATTTTTAAAAAAAAATGTATATATATTTTTTGTATATGAAAAAACCTTGCTAAATTAGCTCCTAATTTACTTTAGGATTTTTTTATATATGTTTTTTTAAAGAATTTGAGGTTTCAATTAACAAGTTAAAACGAGATTCGATTGGGTCTTTTTTGAACAGATGAATTGAACAGCACATTCTGACCATAAACCAAAATCTAAGCTCATGAGCAAGACGAAATTTTGCCATTTTATGTTTTATTTAATGGTTTTAACTCTGATCTGGATTTTACCGGAGAAGCTGTCTGCCAAGGTATATACACTGGCCGATTTGTGTGAAACTAAAACCATCACCGTCCATGTGGGCGACCAGGTGCAGACTAATTTTTCTACCGGCCAGTGTGTAGATAAATTTAACAGCAAGGTGGGGCCCGACCAATACCATTGTGAATCAGTTACTAAAATTAAACCGGATGCTCCGGGTCAGCAGGTGAGCATTAATTTTCTGCAAAACTACATCATTGGATATCCTAACGATAATCCCAAGCTAGTGACCGGACGGCTAATGGTTTTAAACGGCATCCATGATGTACCGATGACTTCCACCTCCTGCAGCGGTACCGGTACCTTGAGCAAAATGGACATGGGCGGTGCCAAGGTGTTGTTTGACAGTTACATCAATGGCAGCAAGTTTTCCAATCTCAATATGACCACCATCACCAGCACGGCTGCCGATGGCGGATTGACCGTAGTGGTCCTCTTGCTGTCAACAGATTTAGGTTCTTTTCCTTTTTCAATCGCCATGTCTACCACACCAAACACGACGTGTCAGTTGTCTTGTTTGAGTAAAGTGAATATTTCTTTAGACACCCGATGTGGCCGGAGGATTACCCCTTATGATGTGGATTTAACCTGCACGGCAGCTCCGGGAGTCAATCGTTATGGCATCATGATCAGCTATCCGACGCCCTCCTTACGGCAAGAATATGGTCCGGATAGCGTCGGAGTTAAATTAATAGGTCATGAATTAGTGTATAAACTTATTGATTCAGTAACCCAAAA
>JAYRWN010000322.1:0-8733 GCA_041917975.1 Saprospiraceae bacterium
AATAAAACTAATTAATTGGTGCTAAAATTTAATGATAAAATAATAATACACAATCAATGCACATACTTAATAGATTCCTCCGCTGCGGTCGGAAAGACAAAAAAATAAATTGGAGAATATTTCCCTCTTGGTTACGGCATATTCAGCTTAAGGATTTTTGAATGTTTTTAAGCGTTTAGAAATGAATACAGCTTGACTTTCCTGCCTGCCGAGTACGGATCGGCGCAGCAGGCCTGCCTGC
The DNA here is from genome assembly GCA_041917975.1 of Saprospiraceae bacterium. Classification (GTDB taxonomy): domain Bacteria; phylum Bacteroidota; class Bacteroidia; order Chitinophagales; family Saprospiraceae; genus JAYRWN01. Next base: position 242 of record JAYRWN010000322.1, read on the forward strand.
CAAGCAAGACTTCGGCGCAGGCAGGCAGATTGGTCCTTTTGCGCAAGTCGGAGCGCAGGGGAGATCCCGTCTGGCGGGGACAAAAGGACAAGAAAAATAGACCGAAGAGCGGAAGATTGATCACCATGAGATTCCAGAAACTTGAAAATAAAGCAAATCGGGTTAGAATCACACCCGTTGTTACTACTATTTGCTTTTATTATACTACATCACAGCGGAGCCACACCCCCTATAAATGGGTCAAGGATGTACCAACAGATACCTCTAAATTATACCTGCACCTGTGTATCATGAGATATTTAGTTAACATCATCGCTCCGGAAAATTCGTTCTCCGTTAAACTCCAAGCCTTACTTAAAAAATACCCTTCTGTTGATCCTAAAGCCATAGGTCTGAAAGAAAGTTGGACTAAAGAACCTTTATGGAACTAAAGACACTTAATAATCAGATACTGTTATTGCGATATCCCTGAATATCATTTAACCTTAAAAAGTTGCCTAATCAAATATATTGCTTATCTTTGCCCCGTATTAAGCACTGGGAAGTCATGATGACTTGAAAAAATATCTCTTTTTCCTTGTGCCGGATGCACGTGAGGATAGATATTTAATTTTTATAATTCCATACTTACCTCGTCATAATTTTAATTTTTAACCGAACTCAAAACGATTGTTTTGATTAATGACCAAATTTTATGTTTAAAACTTCCTCGCGCCGCCAAAGCTCACGCGTGCGCACGTTCGTCTCGGATACGGCGAAAACCTTTGCCGTAAAACGTCAATCCCAACCTCCGAAAATCAAATCTTCGACCATGAAGATGGACCAGTTGGTCAAAAAAGCCCAGCCCGTAGAACAAATAGAATACCAGCCCGGCCGCTCCTTCCCGGAGATGGACCTGCATCCGGCGCTGAAAGAAAACATTCGCCTGAAAAAGTACACCTACCCTACGGAAATACAGGAAAAAACCATCGACCATATCCTGGCCGGACAGGATGTCCTGGGCATCGCCCAAACGGGCACCGGCAAAACCGCCGCCTTCCTCATCCCGCTCATCCAGCAACTGCTCACCCAACCGCACCCCTTCCAAACGTTGGTGCTCGTACCCACCCGTGAACTCGCCCTGCAAATCGAAGAAGAATTTAAAGCCTTAAGCCAGCATCTAAACCTGAGTTACGCCACGCTGATCGGCGGGACCAACGTGGGCCGGGATGTCAAAAAATTGCAGCGGACGCACCATTTGATCATCGGCACGCCGGGGCGCATTGAAGATTTAGCCGGCCAAGGCGTCTTGAAGCTCCATCACTTCTCCAAACTGGTGTTGGATGAATTCGACCGTATGTTGGACATCGGTTTTGCTCCGGCGGTGACCCGCATCATCCGGGCCATCCCCAAGCGCACCCAGACCATCTTATTTTCGGCTACCCTGGACCCCAATCAGCGCCATTTGATCCAAAACATCCTCACCGCTCCGGCGGAAGTGATGGTCAGCAGCGGACAGGTCACCGGCGAACACATTGATCAGGATGTGATCCGCCTGGCTCAGGGTGAAAACAAGCTGGAGGTGCTCATCCGCCTGTTGAAGAACAAGGACATGCAGAAAACGATAGTTTTTGCCGAGACGAAACGCACGGTGAAACAGTTGTGTGTGCGCCTGAACCGCGCCGGCATCCAAGCGGATGCTTTACACGGCGATAAGACCCAGAATAACCGCACCAAAACGCTGGACAGATTCCGCCAGAACCGCTTAAGCGTGTTGGTGGCCACCGATGTAGCCGCCCGCGGTCTGGATATCGATAACGTGACCCATGTGATCAATTATCAGGTCCCCCGCACCTTTGAAAGTTACCTGCACCGCATTGGCCGCACCGGCCGCGCCGGCAAAGCCGGCAAAGCGCTGACCCTGGTGGAGTAATTTGGGGTGACAGTATTGGATATTATTTACCATGCTGGGTAAAGATGTGACCTAAGTATATTTACATATTACAACTGTCAGGTTGAAATGGTTTGCCTGCGTTGTGGCATGATCAGTGGTCAAGTTTATTTTGTCTGCAAGTAACCACTCTAAAATTTCTTCCAGATATGGACCCGATGACATGGTAGGACACTATCATGTCCATTTTGGTGTAGCTGCACCGTCTGGACCGCTATGTAGACACCATATTTTTTCCCCCCTTTCCTAGGCAAACCTTTACCTGATTATCAAACAAATCTGGATATCCAACTTAAGCTAATACCTTCGGAACAGATCATTAATACTATAGTGCGTTGCTTCACATATTCGCTGAAGCCTTCGATCAGTTTCTTTCTCCTTTTAAAAAAAATGGAAAAAAACGCGTAGATAAGGTGACCTTTTTTCTTGATGCGTCACTTATACTCAAAAAAGCCATTTGACAAAACTTTGATAAAAATGATAAAATCAAATATTTTACCGGCATTCCCATGCCACCCATCTGCGGGAGCGGGAGTAGAACTGATAGTCATCCAGCAGTCATTTAGGGACAACTCTTTGAAAACCTACGAAATGTTCACTCATCTGGGCGATGTAAATAAAACAAGCCACTTAGGTCCTCTGAATTTTCTGGAGAGTTGGCAACTTTAGATATTAAAATATACACGCCATAACATACGTATATACATAATGTTCTCGCCGACCAATAAAAAACAATCAAAAAATATGGCCAAAAAATCTTCATATTATTATTCAAGCCCTTTTATTGAATTTTTTACAGTTTCGATACTACTGCTTACAATGTCAGGGTTGTTCTCTGTTCGTTGTAAGTCAATAAATAAACAATCCGAAGGTTCAAAACCAATAATCATGTATGAACAGGACACCACAATTGAAATCCGTAGAAAGTACACAATAAAAGTTCCTAGTAGCTTTAAGATTAATTCAGGAGCTGGTGATGATACTAAGTTCTTGCAATTATTTTCTGAAAATGGTGAAATCTTTTTAGGATATGAATACGGAATCGAAGAAGTAGCAACGGATAAAATTGACACCAAATCGCTAAGAAATAAATATGAAAAAGTTGATAAAATTAAAAAATTGCGAGAATCAGTTGTGGTAATGGCATATAGTCCAACAACTGCTAAACTTCGGAATATAAAAGGTGAAATAATTATTGAACATGATGGGATATTAACGGCAATTTTGAACTTTAGTTGTAGTTCCGACAAATTAGACTACCTAACAGCAATTATAATGACCATTAAATCAATTGATTAATTAACCTTATAGAGCATAGTTTTCTTTCAAAGAGTATTATCATGAATCAAATATCACTTTACCATGAAAAAATTACTTTTCTTATCGTTTTCAATTTTCATGCTATTTGCATGGAACACCGACGCACAAAATGAATCAGACCCTTGTGGATATGTGCCAGATCAACAGTACTTCATGTTATGGAAAAACCCTAAATCCATACAAAACAAAAGGTTGGAGTTCTTGAAAAATTTCTCATTTTGGGAAGTTTACCAAATACCATCACTTGAATATAAAAATGAGAAGTTCCAATTACCCAAATCCATAACATTTCAAGGTGAAGATGTTGCTGAAGAAAACCGCTTGGTTATCACCAGGGTAATACCAATTATTGCACATATCATTAGAAGAACTGACGGAACTGGTGGGCTTTCAAATGCTAATTTGAATGCTGCAATTGAAACTGCTAACGGATTTTACAATAATTTCCATTTTAAATTGATTGTTTGTGAAACCAGATTCATAAATTCAGATGCTATTTTCAATAATGCGTTTTTATCAGAAGACGATAATACTGGAAATTCAAATGCATCTTTCAATGTTTTGGATGTAACTAGGAGAAATGTTGCAAGGTATTTGAATATTTACTTTGTTCCCAGCTCCGATGCATCTTGGACATGGAGACCTAATAATAATAACAGAAAACAACACATTCTTATGCTTAATTCACAAGCAATCAATGGGACGACAGTAAGTCATGAAATAGGTCACTGGTTTGATTTATTGCATACCCATGATGGGGGAGATGAATTAGTAGATGGAACAAATTGTACAACTGCTGGAGATTTTGTTTGTGACACTCCTGCAGACCCTAATTTATCTGGAAACGTAAATGCAAGCTGTGTTTATATAGGAACAAGAATAGATGCAAATGGAGATAAATATAATCCAGATACGAGAAACTTGTTATCATATGCAGGAAGGTGCAGGAATAGATTTTCTGATGGGCAAATTTATCGGATGCAGTCCGCACTATTTGGGATGCAGGATGATAGGGGCTACACATTCACTACTTGTTCAAACTGGACTCGTTTAGCTACCAACGATCCGGAATATTCGGATGGCTCAGGGTGGAATGATGTCAACTATTATTCCACCATTCAAACGGCGGTGGTAAATAACGAACTGTATTTGTTGGCCCGTGCCAATGCCGGTATTCACCTTAATAAATTCAATGCCGCCACCAACAGTTGGGTGCGGCTTGCTACCAACGATCCGAATTATTCGGATGGCTCAGGATGGAATGATGTCACCAATTATTCCACCATTCAAACGGCGGTGGTAAATAACGAACTGTATTTGTTGGCCCGTGCCAATGCCGGTATTCACCTTAATAAATATAAAGGTCAATAAGGAGTTTTATTAACACGGAGTCTGATTTTTAAAGTTTCTCGAATTGAAAAATTAACATTGATTTCAGCCGATGCATTCATATTTTGATGTAAAAAAAAGATTCAAACAAAATTGAAAGAAGGCTGGCGAGAGTCGAATAGGCAAAGGGGAGTTTCACCCCTTTGCCTCTCACAGAACCGTACCCTTCGACACCCACATCCCAGGCTTAGCTCCGCTCAGGGTAAACCAAGCCGACCCCATATTCGGCGGTTCCCCGGTTGCACCAGGACCAGCAAAATGTAAAGGAGAAGTAAGCGTCCAGGGAACTAAACCTGATCGGAGCATACCTAGGATTTCAAAGGGAGGAGTTCATGGATTCTGTTGATGGGATAGAGTATTCCGGAGCAAAGTGAGCCACTTTACCAGCCGCATATTGATGTGAGCCAGCATTTTTTGCAAACTGCTCAGCACCCAGACGGTTACCGACCCAGCACCTCCGGGCGGTTTGCTCACCGAGTCCGTCTCTTTGAGCGGAGGGCCCTTAGACCAGGCATTTCGCCCAGCCAACAAAAAAAAGCTCGCTTTCTTTTCTTTTTATTCCTCCATCATTCCTGTACCTTAGCAGGGCACACACAGGCGTTTGGCTCAATGCCGGGTGAGGTGGTTAATTGAACATTCTACCTCGCATCAACTTTTGTGCTATGTTGACAGTTTAGTGCTCCGAAATCCGCTTCTTCGCAAAGCCGCAAAACGTTACCAGCAACCCTAAACGACCGACTGTGCAGACATCAAATCCGACAAGTAACAAGACAGATTTTGAAATATATCACCCGGACAATTTGGATTTTATCAGTAGTTAGTTTGCTGACAGATACAGCAAGCGAAATGCTGTATCCTATTATGCCGATTTACTTAAAGACAATTGGTTTTTCAATTTTGCTTATTGGAATACTTGAAGGAGTTGCCGAAGCGACAGCGGGGCTGAGTAAGGGTTATTTTGGTAAACTTTCGGACACATCGGGCAGGCGAGTTCCATTTGTGCAAATCGGTTACGCTTTTAGTGCAATATCCAAACCAATGATGGCGGCTTTTACTTATCCGCTTTGGATTTTTTTCGCACGGACAATTGACCGTTTTGGAAAAGGCATTCGGACGGGTGCAAGAGACGCAATCCTTTCAGACGAAGCAACAGCAGCGACAAAAGGAAAGGTTTTTGGGTTTCACCGTTCAATGGACACTTTAGGAGCAGTAATTGGACCTTCGTTGGCTTTATCCTATCTTTATTTCTACCCACAAGACTATAAGACACTATTTTTTATTGCTTTTGTTCCAGGACTATTTGCGGTTTTATCTTCATTCTATCTCAAAGACAAAAAAGCATATGAGCATAAGCTAAAAGTAAAAACGCCATTTTTTTCATTCCTAAAATATTGGAAAGTAAGCCCAACAGAATATAGAAAAGTGGTAATCGGACTTTTAATATTTACGCTTTTCAATAGTTCAGATGTTTTTCTTTTGCTTCAAGCAAAGCAATCAGGACTTGACGACACAATGGTGATCGGAGTTTACATTTTTTACAATCTTATTTATGCCTTGTTTGCTTTTCCAATTGGTATTCTTGCAGACAAGGTGGGACTTAAAACTATTTTCATAATCGGACTCGCACTATTTGCGACAGTATATTTTGGTATGGCTGTTAACACAAATATTTATTTCTTCATTGGGTTATTTTTTCTTTATGGAGTTTATGCCTCAGCGACAGAAGGGATTTCTAAAGCGTGGATTTCAAATATCACCGACAAAAAAGACACGGCAACAGCAATCGGAACTTTTTCAGGACTTCAAAGCATTTGCACAATGTTGGCAAGTTCACTAACTGGACTAATTTGGTTTCAGTTCAATGCAACAGTTGCATTGTTGACAACCGCGACAGTAACTTTATTCGTCATCGTTTACTTTCTGACAGTTCCTAAGCTGATAACAATTAACAATGACACTAAATAATCATAAGACAGACAAAAGGGTATGCAGGTAGTCGAGTAGGCAATGGGGAGTTTCACCCCTTTGCCTCTCACAGAACCGTACCCTTCGACATCCCCACCCCAGGCTTAGCTCCGCTCAGGGTAAACCAAGCGGGCCACGTATTCGGCGGTTCCCCGGTTGGACCGGGACAGGCATGATGTAAAGGAGATATCATGAACGTCTCTCAGGGCGTACTTTCAGCTAGAAGTCTAGCCAGGATGCATAGCCGTGTTTAGCCAGGCGATCCAGTGTGATCGTAGTGGTCAGAATCGGTGACAGTACCAACGCCTATCCACCTTGGAGCCTTTCCCATTGTTTGCGAAGCTTCTGGTGAGATATGGATTTGGATATTCGGGTGTTCGGAAGTCGTCTGACTAGTAATCGCTGAAATCCAAAGCAGTATATACCCACCTTACCAAGGTAAATAAAAAGGGCAACAATGTTCGCAGGATTCACTAGAGAGTTGGTAACTTTAGCTATTAAGATATCAAAAGCAATGACTTACGTGAATGCAGAAGTCACTTGTAAATAGAAACGAAATGAAAAAGCAATCCGGTAAAAATAAACGAAGGCTAAAAAACAAGAGCGAAAAAGTCAATCGATCCAAAAGAAAAAAGAATAAGAAGCAGAATAATTTTAATAGAAACACAATAATTTCTGCAATAGCAAATGAAGGTAATCTAAAACAAGAAATTAATGCACTTTCAATATTAGGGAGTAAAGAAACCATAAATGCTTTTCCAAAAGTAGTTTTTCCATTTGTGTCAATTAAGAATTTTGGTTCAAAATCAGAAAACAAATATTACGAACCAGAAGGGACGGGATTTTTTATTCATGAAAATGGATTGTTTGTTACTGCGAAGCATGTTCCTTTTTATCAGGAAAAACCATTAAGAACATTTATCGCAATTCATGCTTATGGTCGTATAGTCGCGGTTCGGCACGTAAGAAATTTTGTAAATCACCCAACAGCTGATATAGCAATTGGTTTTTTAGATAAACACGACCCAAGAAATAAGGCCATATTTAATTCATATTTAAAGTACAACCACCTTACACCAAATTTTGAGAACCCCAAAAAAGGGCAGGTGGTTAAAAATTTTGGATATGGCGGCAGTAGCGTAAAAGATAAAGATAAAGAAATTCAAGAAGGCAAATTCATTTCTCAATGGGGGTGTGGTGAAGTATCTAAATTGTATTTGGCAGGTAGGGATAAATCAATATTGCCAGGTGCAACAGTTGAGGCATTGTTACCAACAATTGGAAAAGCAAGCGGGGGGCCAGTTTTTAATGAAAAGGGAGAGGTCATAGGAGTAAACAGCACTTCATTAGATGGAGATCCTCCTGTTTCCTATTTTACACCAATAAACAAAATTTTAGAATTAAATATAAAACATGATGAACTTGGAGAAATGAAAGTTGCGGATTTATTTAAATGAAAATAATCAAAAAGCCCGTCTTTTCATCACTGACGCTCAGCAGGTAAAGCTCACCCCACCGTAGCCTTCGACGTCCAACACCCGTTGCTTTGCTCAACTCAGGGTCAACCAAGCGGACCACGTATACTGCAGTCCCCCGGTTGCTCCGTACAGGTAAGATTTAAGACGAAACCCCATCAATGTAAGTGGCCCTTTTGCTCCGGAATTGGTGGCTCTCTTTGACCGGAATATACAGTTTGAACATTTGTGCTAAAAAACCCGCCCTTCGCCAAGCCCGAAACCGTTATGATCGACCTGGCAGAAAGTTCCTCAAAATTAAATTTGTATCGTAAATAAGAAACTATTATCTTTGCTCAAACGTTTCAAAATTTGGAGCTTTTTGAGATAGCGTTTTTGCCCGAAGCATTGGAATATCTAGATGAAATTCCAAT
>JAYRWN010000323.1:0-10994 GCA_041917975.1 Saprospiraceae bacterium
GTTACGGGCTATATTAGACGGATGTAGTTATAACGATAGTGTTTCAGTACAATTTGTTGAGCCTTTAGACCTGGCTGTTGCTCCCTCCTACGATTATTGTGCCGGTAATATTTTTTCTATTTCTACGGCTGGAACTAATCTGGTGTGGTCCAACGGACAGACCGGTCCCGATTTTACTACCTCTACTCCAGGGGAGTTTTATGTGACCAGTTTTGATGGGTATTGCACGTCGTCCGATACTTTTACGGTTATTGAAATACCCGTTCCCATATTTACTCTTGGTGCTGATACTGTGGTTTGTACCGGAAGCCGGCTGACCTGGGATTTTACCACCTTGCAGGCGCAAAGTTATCTCTGGCACGACAGTTCGAGCGCTGCGGCGTTTAGCACCGCTTTCATCGGGCCAGCCGTGGTGCGCTTAGAGGCTATAAATTACACGGCTTCCAAACTGCGGTGTTATTATACGGACTCTATAGTCATCCAGGTTATTGACCAGCCTGTTTTTAGCCTGGGTAATGATGTTATCCTTTGTCCAGGTGATGAGGTGTTGTTAACGCTGCCAAGCGGGCTGCCAGGCAGGATTTCCTGGAGCGATGGCACGTCCGCTACGACCCTGTTGGTCAACGTGGCCGGAGAATATTCGGCTGCTGTCGATAACCAAGGTTGTGTGCATACTGATACTATTCTGGTAGAATTTCAAAAAGTGGATGCGGTACAATTGGGAGCAGATACTGTTTTGTGTCAAGGTTCCCGACTCGAACTAAATGCTGAGGTTCCGGGTGGAATTTATGTGTGGAGTACCGCGGCTACAACACCGCGTTTAGTAGTGACGGAGGGTGGTCTTTATACCGTTAACGTGTTAAATGGACTTTGTGTCGTCACGGATTCCATACAGATCACTTTCGAAAATTGTAATCTGGTAGACATTTTTATACCTAATGTTTTTAGCCCCAACGGGGATGGAATCAATGATCAGTTTTCTGCGCATGCATCTGCTGATATTCAGATAGTGGAATTCCAGATGGTCATCGCCGATCGCTTGGGAAATATAGTATTCACCAGCACCGGTATGGATCAAACATGGGATGGGCGGATGCAGAATCACGATCTGTATCCCGGTGTTTATGTTTACACCGGTAAAGTGCGTTACCGCAAACTAAATGTGGAAAAAACCGCTTTCCTGCAGGGTGATGTAACTATAGTTCGTTAGATTCAGGGATATACCGCTAAGTTAGAGGAAGCAGCCAAAGTAATTCCTGTCTTCGGTCAGATTGGACCGAGACAGCATAGTAGAACCTATTTGGTCAAACGATAATTCCTGATTACCAGTACACAAATCAGTGGGTTGTTCCTGGCAAGACCTTCTTTTACTAACCTGGTTGTTGCTTTTACAGCCATTTGGTCAGAATCTGAAGAGTGTTTGTGTCATTTTGGCGCAAAAACATCCTGCGGAACGGTTTTCGCCATTCAATCCTAAATCTTCGTCAATGTTAAATCCATGGTTGCTTTTAGCTCAAATTTCCGATGAATCGGTCTCTTCCGCACCAGTCAAGGAGGAGGATACCGATGATGTTTTATTGGATGCATATTCCCGGACGCTGACTTCCATAGCTCGCAGGGCCAATGCAGCCGTGGTGCAAGTGAAGACGAAAAACAAGACTGTACCCCACCAAAAACCATCCGCCCAGGGTGGTGGGACGGGATCTGGATTTTTAATTTCCAGCGATGGATTTATCGTCACCAACAGCCATGTTATTCAGCGGGCCGCAGCCATTCAGGTGCACCTTGCGGATGGCCGGGTGTTTAACGCAGATGTTGCCGGGGATGATCCTGCTACGGATGTGGCGGTTTTACAAATTAAGGCCGAAAACCTGACCCACCTTATCTTTGGAGATTCAGCCCGCCTGCAAGTCGGACAGATAGCCATAGCGATGGGCAATCCTTTAGGCTTTCACTCAACCCTCACTGCCGGGGTCGTCAGCGCTTTAGGACGTACCTTGCGTTCGCAAAACGGACGCCTTATTGACGAAGTTATTCAAACGGATGCTTCCTTAAACCCTGGTAATTCGGGAGGACCATTACTCAACTCCCGCGGCGAGGTCATCGGAGTCAATACAGCGGTTATCCAGGGAGCTCAAGGCCTTTGTTTTGCCGTGGCCTCCAATTTAGTGCAATGGGTAGTAGCCAAACTCATTCTGGAAGGAAAGGTGCGTCGCGCTTATTTAGGCATCAGTGTACAAACGATACCCTTACATCGACGGACCATTGGCGCCTTAAAACTAACTCAGCCCACCGGAGTATTGGTTCAGGCCATTGAACCACATGGACCGGCAGCAGTGGGCGGATTAGTCCAGGGAGATATTATTTTATTCTTGGACGATACGCCAACATCCACCTTGGACCATTTGCATAAATACCTGGATGACAGTAAAATTCTGCGTATTGTCAAACTGACGGTCATCCGCAGCGGTGAACTGCATACCTTGTATTTGACCCCACGCGAAATGGCTGCAAAATAATTTGATCAATTTTAGCAGGCCCGAAAAATTTAACTGACTTCATTACAGTTAGTTCTGTTTGGCTAACTATAATATATCCGTTTAGATTTGGCTTTCCCAATTCTGGATTACCGATAATGTATAGGCAACAAATCCAATTTCAATAAAATGAGCAGTGAAACTATCACGACAGTTCCTATGATGGCGATCATGTTTACCAGTTTTTGTGCCTTAGTTTCATGATAGACTATTTTTATGATGACTTTATAGATGAACAAACCTAGCATTCCGCCAGAAGTATTGGTCACGACATCTGTGAGGTCAAAGGCACCGATCTTTAAGGCATATTGAAGTATTTCAATGCATAAGCTAATGACAAGAATGGGGATAAATTTTTTAATCAAAGACCATTTATTGTATGAAATACTGATATAAATGCCCAGGGGCACAAAAATAATTACATTTAAAATAAGGCCAGGAAAATCAATTTGATCATTTGATGAAAAAAATTCTTTGAAAGGAATAAAATTAATTTTCCTTTCCACCATATAAGAAAAATGTACACCTAACTTCAGTAAAAGGACCCAAACAATAGTGACGAGATAAATAATAAGTAATATTCGTGTTACGTGGTTAGGTGATTTCGGATATTCAAATGGATTTATACGCATTTGATTTTGATTGAAAGCATTGATAACAGTTATAGTATTAGGTGATATGGCCTATGTACATATATTATTCCGTAATCTCTACAAGGTTTCCTTCCGGGTCTAAAATGACGCTTTCGTAATAACCATCACCAGTAATTCTCGGCTCACTTTGAATAATGTAATTATCGGCACGCAACCTTTCGGTTAGCCTGTTTACCGTTTCTTTGCTTCCGGTGGAAATAGCAATATGCGCCAATCCGATACTTGCACCTTTTTTTCCGTGGTTTGTCAGATCTGGCTGATGCATTAATTCAATTCTGGTACCACCACCTTTAATGGATAAAAAATAAAAAGTGAATTGTTATTGGGATTCGTTTATTATTCACCGCAAACCAGATCAAAATATTTTAAATAGAATTTTAAAACTCTTCTAGATTTTCAGCCCAAATGACCAAATGGTCTATTTTCAAAGTTTAACTTTTTCACAAGAAATAATCGTTAGCTGTTATTTTTGCTGATGTGTTTCGAATCTTATAATTCGTCTTCCGCAGACTGTATTATATTTCCCGGTTTTCTTACAGCAACTTGACCGTAAGCCCTCGTTAATGCATCGACAAATAGTTCTTCACCTACTTTGTTCATTTCAATATACGTCCAACCTTGTTTGCCCCAGCTATTATTAACAGGATAAATCACCTTCTGGTCAACCAAGGAAAAAACATCCTGATCGATTTCAGAAAGTTTTATACAAGCCCTGTTATTGGCTTCATCATAGTCGCAAAAATTTTTTTCTTGACCCTGAAGGATGTTTTTTCAAAGTGCGGTTCTTCAGTCACCTCCGGGAATGAAAGTGCTAATTTTCTTAAAGTATGAACGGATACCATAACTACAGTTGTATTGATCTTGAAGGCTTAGTTGTATGGAGATTATTGTATTATTTTTTCCGGATCAAATATAAATAATGTTTTCCACCTTCTTTCCGGTGAAAGTAAATCGACTTTTGATCAGGAGAAATGGTCGGAGCTTCGACAAAACCGGTCAGGATGGAGATTTTGACAGGAATACTGAAGGGTTCCTCACTACTTTTTCGAGTGGAATAAAATATCTCCGGTAGAGAGTGTTGGGTAATCGGCAATGAAAGACGGGTAAAATAAAGTTCTAAGTGGTCCACAGAGATACCTACGGCATACTCCAAATCATTGGTATTGATGCTTTTTAAAATTTCTGAGGAATTAGGTAATCTTTGAAATCCAGTGGTCGTGTTTTTTGCGATAACCACATCGGCAGAGCTTGGCACTCCGTTTTGGTCTATCTGCCCATCAACAAAATAAATGTAGTCATCATCTGCATTTACTTCAATATCAAAATTGACCCACCCTGCTTTTAAAACGCTTAATTCGGATAAGGGTTGCACATGAGTAAGTTCTCCGTGGTTGTACTGGCCATGAAATAATGTTGATAGGGTGGTGGAATAATTTCGAGTGGAAACAAAATAAAAATGTCCGGAAGTGGACATGGTAGGCACACCTTCCAGTGCTGGTGTATTCACACCACTTATTTCCCCTTGGTATTGAAAAATTGTTTCGTTAACCTTTTTCGCCCAATGGAGATTCGTGTTTTCCATCGGGTCATTTAAATTATTAAAAAAAAGTGAATGACCATCCCTGGTAAGAAATGGCTCCATGATATGCCCGGTATAGCCTGTAATTTCAACTTTAACGGGGACTGAAAAAGTGAAAGAGGCGCTGGGTTGAACGGCAGATTCTTCCGATTGGCATGCAATAAATAACAAGCAAAAGGCCCGGTAATTTAACCTGAACTGCGATCCTAGTAAATTGTACAAAGCATTAATTTATTTACAAAATAATCATTATTGGCTTAGCCAATTTTAATTGAGCAGAGCGTTTGAAAAATTTAAATTCAACCAAACAAGTTTGGACGGCCTAATGAATTTTAGGCAAAATAATTTTTATCTAAAGATATATGCCTCATTAAATGGGTGTGGCTCCGCTGTGATGTAGTATAATAAAAGCAAATAGTAGTAACAACGGGTGTGATTCTAACCCGATTTGCTTTATTTTCAAGTTTCTGGAATCTCATGGTGATCAATTTTCCGCTCTTCGGTCTATTTTTCTTGTCCTTTTGTCTTGACACAAAAGGACCAAAAAGTCAAGGCAGTATTCATTTCTTAACGCAAAAAAGCATCCAAAAATCCTAAACCAAATAAACTCGCCAAATTATATCTTATTGATAAATAACCATTTAATAGAAACAAGATGTTCTTATTTTGATCACGTTAGGGCTCAAACAGTATTTTGTTCTTAACGGATTTTTGGACCCTTTTTAGCTAAAATGAATAAGGCCGAAATTTGTACTCTTTTTTACTACAAGGTTCAAGAACTGAAATTCAACATTCAACCTTTCTTATTAATCAACTAGCCGTAATCCAAACCTTTCCACGGCATCCTGCCTTGCCAAAAATTTACTTTAATTACATCATAATGGAGCCACACCCCATTAAATTGATTTGCTTTGAAAACATAAACTTTACACAGAAGAAAATTTTACCCTCATTTAAATTCCAAACGGCTGGATTTACCGGCTAAGCCCAGAAAAAAATGATACATGGCGTATAATTCCAATGCGAAAGGCAGATAACCCAGGTAGCCCAGCAGAGGCATTTCAAACACATGCCAAAAATCCACGAAGGGAACATGATAAACCCATTTAGGAGCGGCCCAGTAATTCCACATCTCCCAAAAAAATCCACATACCATACTGGCCATCCATAATACAAATACTGTGCGCCAATGGCCGCAGGCTGTCTCCCGCAGCAAAGAAATAAACCCTAAGCGGAAGTTAATCGGATCAAGGATAAAAAAAAGAGACATCCATAAAAATGCAGCACCATAAAGTGGCCAAAAATAAAAGCTAAGAAGCATAGCTATCCCTGACAGAAAAAAGAACTTTCTGAACCAGGATTTTGCTCCCCATTTAAGCCCATGCTGCCATTGATTTTCCGGGACCAACGCTCCAATCAACTCGGCTGTGCCAAATACGGCAGGAAGGACGGTGGAAAAATTTAGGGTTGCATATAGATTGAAAGCGAATGGCGTGAAAGACTCCACATCGGTATATTCCCAATACTGAGCCCGGTAATTCAGCCATTCGAAGATCCACCAAACTGGTGCAGACAAAATGAAGAGCCACATCCAGGCCCTGAAACTACGCCGGATAAGACAATTGCCCTTTAATCGTTCGGTGCAGGCATTGACCACCAGGATATAACTCAGCCATAACGGGAAAAAGGCCCAGTGAGCCCTGAGTCCATTATAGGACCACATAATGTACCAGAAGATTAACAAGAGCAATAGTCCACCGTACCCATAAGCTGGAAATATATTTGCCTTTAGTGGACGTTTATACATGGGTTTCGACAAGTTCAGTACAAAGTCAATATACACGATTTCTGGCATAAACACCCTAAATCAGCATGGGAAGGAGCAAAAATTTCCGCTGACTTTTCCATTTATCGGCGACTTTCATATATGTTTTTTTCCTATTTCATCCGGATTAAAACGTATTTTTGTTCCCGGATATTCTTAATGACCTAAACCATCTTTTATG
Source organism: Saprospiraceae bacterium (assembly GCA_041917975.1). Taxonomy (GTDB): domain Bacteria; phylum Bacteroidota; class Bacteroidia; order Chitinophagales; family Saprospiraceae; genus JAYRWN01. Next base: position 6,776 of record JAYRWN010000323.1, read on the forward strand.
AGCCAACACGGCAGTTATATTGCAACTTTTCAAGATCGTCATTTGGGCTTGCAGGGGAATTCAAAACAACACATGTTAGAGCGCATCGGTGTTGCTGACCTGGAGACTTTGATCAATGAAACCATTCCCGAATCCATACGAATGCAAACACCGATGGACCTGCCGCCACCACAATCGGAATACACTTATCTGGAGGAGTTGAAAGAAATCGCCGCCAAAAATCAAGACTTCAAATCCCTGATTGGTATGGGGTTTTATGGCACCATCACCCCGAGCCCCATCCTGCGCAACATCTTCCAAAATCCCGGGTGGTATACTCAATATACGCCCTATCAGGCTGAAATATCACAAGGACGTCTAGAAGCTCTACTGAATTTCCAGACTATGATCAGTGACCTGACCGGGATGCCGATGGCCAATGCTTCACTCCTGGATGAAGGCACCGCCGCCGCTGAAGCCATGCTGATGTTTTACAGTCAAAAGAATAAACGTGCCAAAGCTGAACCGGCTAATGTGATTTGGGTTTCGGACAAAGTTTTACCATCCACGGTAGCGGTATTACAAAACCGAGCATCAGCTCGGGATATCGAGGTAAAAATTGGCCATCATCGCAATATTGAGCTCACGGAGGATATGTTTGCTATTGTTTTACAATACCCAGGTGCTAATGGTAAAATCGTTGACTATTCAGCCTTAATTGCTGAAGCTAAAGCCAAAGAAATTTATGTTATTGTGGCAGCCGACCTCTTAGCGCTGACCTTGCTCCAACCGCCGGCTAGATGGGGAGCGGATGCGGTGGTAGGTAATACTCAACGGTTTGGTGTACCGGTGGGCTGCGGTGGTCCTCACGCGGCTTACTTTGCCACTCAGGATGAATATAAACGGATTATGCCGGGACGAATTATCGGCGTAAGCGTGGATGAACGCGGTCAGCGGGCTTTGCGTATGGCTTTACAAACGCGCGAACAACACATCAAACGCGAAAAAGCCACCTCCAATATATGCACGGCCCAAGCCCTACTAGCCATTATGGCCGGCATGTACGCGGTTTATCATGGCCCGGAAGGACTAAAAGGCATTGCTACGCGTATTCACCAGCTGGCTGCATCTCTGGCCATGGCATTGTCCAATGACGGGGTAGAGGTGGCCGAAAAAAACTTTTTCGACACCCTCGAAATTCTGGTGGATGAAGGTCGTCAGGACCAGATCAGGCAAGAGGCCATCAAGGCTAAATATAATTTTTATTATGGCGATGGTTTCATCAGAGTGTCATTGGATGAGACCTGTTCTGAAAAGGATATAAACCGCATATTTGAGATTATCACGGGAGCTCAAAAAGAAGTGCCCATCAGAACGGACTTAAGCATTTCACCTGAATTTCTGCGTCATGAGCCTATTTTATTGCATCCGGTGTTTTCCTCTTACCGCACTGAGACCAAACTTATGCGCTACATCAAACACCTGGAGAATAAAGACATCAGCCTGGTACATGCCATGATTCCCCTGGGCTCATGTACCATGAAATTAAATGCGGCAACCGAATTGTTCCCGGTGAGCTGGGAAGCGTTTGCTAATATTCACCCCTATGCACCCATGGGTCAGCTCAAAGGATACCGACATATATTCAGTGAACTGGAAAAATATTTATGTACCATCACCGGATTTGCAGCCTGTTCATTACAACCCAACAGCGGAGCCCAGGGCGAGTATGCCGGCCTGATGGTGATCAAAGCCTATTTGGATGAACACCATAGCGGACAACGCAAAGTAGCCCTTATCCCGGAGTCAGCACATGGCACCAATCCGGCCAGTGCAGTGATGGCCGGTATGGAGGTGGTCGTGGTTAAATGTGATGAACTAGGAAACATTGACTTAGCCGATTTGAAAGCACGCTGTGCCGAATTCAAAGATACTTTGGCCTGTCTGATGGTTACCTATCCCAGCACACATGGCGTATTTGAAACAGCCATCCAAGAGATCTGCCAACTTATCCACGATCATGGCGGATTGGTATATATGGACGGAGCGAATATGAATGCTCAGGTGGGATTAACCAGCCCGGCGATTATCGGTGCGGATGTTTGCCATATCAATCTGCATAAAACATTTTCCATACCGCACGGCGGTGGAGGTCCGGGGATGGGCCCCATCTGCGTCAACGAGAAATTAACTCCCTACCTGCCCGGTCATCCTCATCAGGCTGTCGGTGGTTCATCCGCTATCCCGCCAGTGGCTTCCAGCCCTTGGGGCAGCGCCAGTATTTTACTGATTTCTTATGGTTACATCCGGATGTTAGGTGCAGAGGGTATGACTATGGCCAGTAAAGTCGCTATTCTTAATGCCAACTACATCAAAGCACGTCTGGAACAACATTATCCGGTCGTTTATACTGGCGACCACGGTCGGGCAGCGCACGAACTGATCCTGGATCTGCGTCAGTTTAAGTCACTTAACATTACAGCTGAAGACGTGGCCAAACGGTTGATGGATTACAGTTTTCATGCTCCGACCCTTTCATTCCCAGTAGCCGGTACTTTGATGATTGAACCCACCGAAAGCGAAAGCCAGGATGAACTGGACCGGTTCTGCGATGCCATGATCCAAATCAAATACGAAATAGAAGAAATTGCCACCGGTCAAGCTGATGCTCAGGACAATGTCTTACATAATGCGCCACACCCCGTAGAATTAATCTGCGCCGATACATGGACTCATGCTTACGGCCGCGAGAAAGCGGCTTATCCTTTACCTTATTTGCGGGAAGGCCATAAATTTTGGCCCTCGGTGGCGCGGGTAAACAATGGATTTGGCGACCGTAACCTGGTGTGTACTTGTCCGCCCATAGAAGCGTATAAAGAACAAGTCTAAGCAGACTTTTGTGACGCACTATGAAAAACACTTATTCATTTTGGGCGGCCCCAATGGGGCAGGGAAATCTACATTTGCGCGGTCTTACCTCCTAAAATATGAATGTCCATTTCTAAATACAGATTATCTGGCTGAAGAAACAGGAATCATTGATCCTGCGACCGCAGCTATTGCAGCCGGTAAAATATTCCTTCAGCAGTTAATTCTTTAATTTCGAGTGGAGAGTCCTTGATTTTAGAATCCACTTTATCCGGAAAATATTTGGAAAAACTCCTGCATAAGGAGCGCCTGCAAGGTTATCAAGTAAGTATGGTGTTTGTTTTTTTTAAGCACCCTGAAGAATGTATTGAAAGAATAAAAGTCAGAGTGTCAAAAGGGCCACCACATTCCTAATGATGTAGTTTCCCGGAGGTTTTACCGGAGTTTAAATAATTTCTGGCATCGATATCGTTTGGAAGCGGATGATTGGCACATATACTTTAACAGTATCAACGGACTGGAATCGGTTTGTTATGGCGCTGAAGGACAATATTTTATTGAAAATTCTAAATTTTTTAGTTTATTTTTGGATTTGTTAAATAAGCATGAAGAGTAAAGTTAATAAGGAAAAAATTCGCAAACATCACCTCGAATTCCTTCAGATAGGCAACGAAGGGGTAAAAATGGCTCAGGAAGAAAACCACCGGCTTGGCCTTCCGAATGTTTTTTCCGTTAACGGTCACCTTATCTTTGAATATCCGGATAAAATAGAACTGCGCAAAGTCCAGGAATCCCCTGACCAACCTTAAGCTCTCCTGCACCTAGTGCCTATTTAGGTGAAATGTTTTTATTTGAAGATGAAACGGAAATTTGCCTATTCCCTCCCCTTTTTTGCTGATGTTTGTCCAATCAACTTATAAATAAAATTTTGATCGACCAAACTTTAAACCGTTTAGAAGACCTTATTGACCGTGTGCCAGGGATTCTAAAGTCTATGGACGAAAATTTTTTCAGTCAAAAACCGTCCGCCACTAAGTGGAGTAAGAAGGAGATCCTGGGGCATTTAATAGACAGTGCGACTAACAATCATCATCGTTTCGTCCGGGGGCAGTTTGAAGACGTTCCGGACATTACCTATGATCAGACTAATTGGGTGGAGCATGGTTATTATCAAACCATGAACACACATGAACTCATCGAATTTTGGACCTTATATAACCGCCAGCTGAAAAATCTTATTCAACGTATGCCACCAGAGGTTTTTTCCCGGGAAGTGAAAAGGGCCGGCGAAATTGTAACTCTCAAATACCTGGTGGAGGATTATGTAGTCCATTTGGAACATCATTTAAGGCAGATTATTGACGGAAAGCCA
>JAYRWN010000324.1:0-2948 GCA_041917975.1 Saprospiraceae bacterium
TCAATCACCTGACCCCAAACCAGGGTATAAGCCGAATCGGGTAAGGGTAGGCGAACACCATATACATCCGTGGGCCCCCAGATTTCCTTAGAAGCGATGCCATTCAAAATGGGATGTTGACCTTCTTGAGGGGAAAAAATGCCTCGGGTGCTTTGCTGCTGATGATGGCCATGGTGTGTAAACCAACGCTCCCCAAGCACTAAACGCCCAAAACCGCCATCCCAAACGGATGATTTATTGTTATAACTATTGCTCCAAGGATAATACCGGCTCGCAGTGTCTTTTAATTGGAAGGCATGTGTGGCGGTGCGGATGGCCACCACTGGTTTTCCGGCTTGCAAATATTTTTCAAAAAACACCATTTGGGAGTCCGGAAGCGCCCGAAACCGGGTGAAGAGAACCAATAAATCTGCATCCTCCAAAGTTTCTAAACCAGGAATATTTTTCTGGTAATTAGGTTGAATGAAACCCGGGTGGTGTGGATCTTGAGCGAAAAGAACGGTACAATCAAATCCCTGGCGAACTAACAGACGAGCAAGTAGTGGGAGGGCTTCTTCTGAGCGATATTCTTCGTCGCCACTTACCAGCACTATTTTTTTACCATGGCCAGGACCACTTGTTCCCTGTACTTTCAGCCGGTCCGTAACTGCTTCAGGCGTTTTCGCTGATTTTTCGGTCTGACAGGATATAAGGAGAAAACTTACCCACAAAATACTACTCAAATAAATAATTGTTCGACTTCCCATTTGCCATATTTTTTTGTTTGGGGATATACAGAATCCACAATATCCAATATCTTACCCAGAGAAAACCAAATATAAATTGTTTCAAACATTTATTAGACAATTTTAAACTAGAACTAAAATGCAGATAGCCATACACAATTGGATGCGTGCCGAACCCTTGGAAGTTACTTTGGCCCGCATCAGCAGGCAAGGGTATGACTCCTTGGAAATAGAAGGTTCTCCCGAAAAGTATGACACAAAAGTAGTTGGTGATTTATTAAGGAAATATCATTTGACCTGCTGGGGTTCGGTAACCCTGATGTTAGGCGAGCGCAATCTGGTGGCCAAAGATGAGGCTCAACGTGCCCGTTCAGTACAATACGTGAAAGACATCATCACCATGGTTAAAGAGCTCAATGGACATATGGTTTCCGTAGTACCGGGAACCGTCGGTAAGATAGTGCCGGATGGTCGTCCCGAGGACGAGTGGTCATGGGCTGTAGAAGCTTTAAAGGAATGTTATGATTTTGCCCAAAAATCAGGAATATTGTTAGGTATAGAGCCGATCAATCGATTTGAGACGTATTTCATCAATCGTGGCGACCAGGCCTTGGCTCTGGCTGAAGCAGTAGGGCCGGATTGTGGTGTTTGCCTGGATATTTTTCACATGAATCTGGAAGAAAACGACTATCACGAGGCCATCCGGCGAGCGAAAAAACGTTTAGTCGGATTTCATGTGGCGGATAATAATCGGATGGCTCCAGGTATGGGCCGAATCGACTGGTTCGGCCTTGTAGAGACTTTAAAGGAGGTGGGGTATGACGGTGCTTTATCCGTAGAATTTTGCCCTCCTCTTGATCGCACCCCTGCCAACCCATATCCCGATAGCATAGATGATGATCCACAGGGCTTGTCGCCTGAACAAAAAAAATTTTTAGAAGATCATGGCAGTTCGGCGTTTACTGAAACATTTTACAGCATGCTTACCCAAAAATCCATCGATGTATTGAAACCATTAATCTAGTAAAGCCTGTAATACCATCTTGTGAAAATAGTTAATGTAGAAGCATATTGGTTGCGTTGCCCAATACCGCAACCTAAACAACACCGTTCAGATTATGGTGTATTATCAGAATTTGACATGGCCCTGGTCGTTGTCACTGCTGATAACGGTCTGCAGGGATTTGGAGAGGCCAAAGCGGCAGTTGGCTCTTCAGGGGTGTGTGCATCTATTGTGACCTGTATTGAACAGGAGCTACGTCCCATATTGTTGCAACGCGATCCCCGGCATATCAATGAACTGTGGGAAAGGATGTATAACGGAATACGTGATCACTACGCGCTTCAACGAGGTAGAGTCTTTCCAATTCTGGGTAACCGGGGCCTGACCATTGCCGCGATGAGTGGTGTGGACATGGCCTTATGGGATTTATTAGGCAAATCTCTGCACGTCCCGGTCGTGCAGTTATTAGGCGGTTCTATGCGGCCATCTATGGAAGCGTATGCCAGTGGGGGTTGGGCTGATGCGGAAGGCATTGGCCAACAATTGTCAGGTTATACTGAAAAAGGATTTCGTGCAGTCAAAATGCGCGTAGGGGTTATGGATGAATCGGTAGATTATAGCGTTCGGCGGGTTAAAGCTGCCCGTAGAGCATTAGGACCTGACATTAAAATTATGGTGGATGCTCATGGTACCTTTAGTGTCCCGGAAGCTAAACAATTCTGTCGTGCAGTGGAAGATTGCAATCTGTATTGGTTTGAAGAACCCATTAGTCCGGATAACAAAGCAGGCACCCGGGAGGTACGGGCTATGACCAGCATACCTATAGCGGCGGGAGAAAGTGAATTTACCCGTTTTGATATCCGTGACCTGGTGGAATATAAAGCTGTAGATGTGGTCCAACCGGATGCGGCCATCATTGGAGGAATAACCGAAGCTTGGCGGGTTAGTGCTCTTGCTTCCACCTACCAGCTGGAGTTGGCACCGCATTGTTGGGGTTCAGCATTATCATTTATGGCGGGGGTAAACCTGGCTTTTGCCAGCGCGTCGGCAGTTTTAATTGAATTTTCTCTAGGAGCCAATCCCATGATGTACGAATTAGTGGAAGAAAACATAGAGGTGAACAAGGGATATCTTCCGGCCCCGGAGCGACCTGGTTTGGGAGTAACCATTAACTGGGATTTTGTAAAAAAATATCGACAATAAAAAAATTAGATCAATAA
>JAYRWN010000325.1:0-3262 GCA_041917975.1 Saprospiraceae bacterium
CCGTCCATTAAGTTTGCCACCGGCCAGCACCGGCACTTCATTTCCCTTATACAAACCAATCCGCCGGCTGAAAAAAGGCAAAACGGTTCTGCTTCCGGTTCCAAAACCGAATTCAAAGATGTCCGATCCTTCCAGAAAAAACGAGCGCTTTTCCGGAAAAAAGAGCGGAAAACGAGTCAAATTTGTTTGACGTGTATCCACTTCGGTTTCGGCAAAATCCGTATTTGCTGTTACGGTGGCGAGAACGTTAGGGCCCAGGCGTTGACTGGCATCAAGGCTTGGTTCAAAAGCGTAATCCGGCCCTTTTCCAGACCCGGATTGGACAAAATTATTGACCAGGGAAGGACGCACATTCAGGCCGAAACCGTAGTTAAACGCAGGTAACCCGGTTAAAAGTCCAGCCCGGCTGGTTTGGATAAACCACTGGTCACGACGTACATTGGCCCAACGTATCGTTTCTTGTTTGCGTTGGATACGCCGTTCTACATTGAAGCCCCACTCGGTAAGCCCCTTCTTAAAATATATGCTTTGGATAGGGAGTTTAATTTCAGCAGACCAACCGAGGCTATCTACCGATGTCACCGCTTCCCAGACGGCATCCCAGTCCGCATTTTCAGATTCTCCGCGGTTTGAAACCAGGGCGTCATAACGGGCGCCAAAGGCATTTACCGCCAGGATATATCCAGACTGACCGTCCAGAAAGGGATCTAATACTAAACGCACATGGTCTTCGTTTTCAAGATCCGCATCGCGCAATTTAGCAAACCGCACAATTTCGGAAGGTAATGAATCGTAACAACGGATGCCAAAGATCAGGAACCGCTCATGGGCTATCACGCGCACTTCTGTCCGTTCGGAAGGGCTAGCCCCTTCAATTGGAACGGTGGTAAACAGTTCCGCAGTGTACGGAACATTTTGCCAGGCTTCTTCGGCCAGACGACCATCTAACGCTATGGGTATTGAACTTGACCCTGCTTTCAGCGTTGGACGTGACGTATCCTGGGCCAAGGCCTGCAGCACTATAAAAAAACAAAATAAACTTTGGAGTATCGTTTTTAAATACAGTCTTGACCGTTCTCCTTGCATGCCGAAAATTGAGATTCTGGTTTTGATAATTTTAACTGTCGAAAGTCAATTGAATTACTAAATCAATTTAATTGCATGTTCTAACCGCTGAGCTACATTATCCCAATTAATTATATTAAACAAATTGTCCACAAAATCATTTCTTTTGTTTTTATATCTAAGGTAATACGAATGCTCCCATACATCAATGACGAGCAAGGGTATGACTCCCCATTGAGTAAGTTTTTCATGGTTTTCACATTGCATAATTGTTAATTTGTTGGCGTATGGTTGATAACCCAAAATACCCCATCCGTTGCCGTCAACATCTTTTGATGTTTTAGCCAAATAAAGTTTTAACTTATCATAGCTGCCAAAATCTTTTTCTATTCTTTTTAATAAATTACCTTGCGGATTTGTCTTTTGATTAGTCAGGTTGGTCCAAAATATGGAATGTAAAATGTGTGAGGAAAGGTGAAAAGATAATTTTCCGGTCCAATAATCAATTGTTTCAAGAGTATTTTCATCCATGGCTTTTTTAATCATCTCCTGATCTTTATTGGCTGCTTTTACCGCACCGCCATGATGAAACGTATAATGAAGGTGCACGGTTTCTTCATCCATATAAGGTTCCAAAAAATTAGTATTATATGGCAAAGGTTGTAAAACAAAATTTCCATTTAGGTCGGCCAATTTATCGATAGAATTGTCCATGAAATTTTTCAAAAAAGGCTGGGCCATCGATGCCCCCTGAATCCCACCTAAGATTAACCCTGTTTTAAAAAAATCTTTCCTGAGCATACTATACTATTTATTTGATTAAACTTAAATTAGAAATGAATTCTGGCCATTAAAGGTAAATTTATACAAATTTTTCTACTGAAGCAGGAGAAAAAAACTTACCGATCGATCATCCACTACTTGTCAGAATCTTAATCAAAAAATTTACCCAACAAGACTTCATGGGCAAATATCGACAAACCTATGTTAGAGAAATCTATAATAAGCTTCCGCGGTTTTCGCCGCTCATGCAGTTATTCTCTGAGAAGCAAAGATAAACCAGGTCAGCATGTTCTCACCGAACAGGAACTTATTCATTGAAGTCAGCTGCCCACAGCCATTGCCAGATTACCTGGGAATAGCTATCTTAACCACAAAACTAAAACCACCTACACGTGATACAAAGATTGTTTATCAGTATTAGCCTATGTTTTTCTTGGTTTTTACTGGCCGCCCAGCCTTTATTGCGTACGCCGGCTATCAGCCCGGATGGTAAGTCCGTTGCGTTTAGTTATCAGGGGGATATCTGGACTGTACCTTCTTCAGGCGGCCCCGCGACCCGCCTCACCATCCATGAAGGTTATGAAAGCCACCCCGTATTCAGCCCGGATGGCCAGCAGATCGCCTTCCAGGGTTCCCGGTTTAATAACAACGATGTGTTTGTGATGCCCTCTATAGGAGGTATGCCGCAGCGCCTTACTTATCATTCTGCCGGCGATCAACTGAGCGGGTATACTACTGCCGGTCAAATCTTATTCACGACTACCAGGGAATTTAGGCAGATCGAACGGCCACAGGAAATCTATACGATCAGCGCCCAGGGAGGCACCGAAATGCGCCTCCTGGATGCTGTGGGATATGAACCGGCTATGTCCCCTAACGGTAAACTGTTGGCCTTCGTGCGTGGAGACATCAACCCCGTGTTTCGTAAAGATTATCGCGGCCCCAGCAACCGGGAAATCTGGATTTATAATCTCCACACCCGTCAATATCATCGCCTGTCCCTCTTCACGACCAACGACATTCAACCGCAATGGGCCGGCAATCATCAATTATACTTTTTGAGCAGTGATGACGGACAATACAACCTCTACCGTCTGAGCCTGGATGCCGACGGCAAAGCTACCGGTAAACCCGAAAAACTGACCAACGATAAAAACGAATCCATCCGCCATTACCGCCTGGCGGTGAATAGTCCACTGGCGGTCCTGGAAAAAGATCAGCACCTCTACCTGCTGAACACAGCCAACAAAAATCTGGAACGCATGAACATTATCATCCGCAGTGATGAACGTTTTGATGCCGAAGAGACTAAAACCATGACTTCCGGGGCGGAGGAATACGTCGTATCTCCCAATGGCAAATACCTGGCTTATGTCCTGCGTGGAGAACTATTTATCACCACCGCGGATAAGGA
>JAYRWN010000326.1:0-4799 GCA_041917975.1 Saprospiraceae bacterium
GTATCAAGAAACGATTTGATTTTACTTTTGGAGCTACTGCTGGAAGGTGAATAGTAGCAAAAGTACTAGATCCAAACGAAATACCCTGGTTGATTTGGAGTCTGAGCATCATTTACGATCTATAATGACTTATAATTCATGCATTAAAATGAATTTACATCTATAATGATTGACATAACAGTCAAACATTGGATAGTTATAAATTTGTATTTGTTTATTTCCATATTTTGATTAGTTTTGCATGAAATATAACTCACAATTGACTATAAAATTAAATAATGACTGAAAAATCAATCATTTTATGGCACTCCTTTAGTGATCATGCGTTGGCAACACAGATTGGGTCTTTTGTAAAACATCACCGGTTGGAGCAAAACAAAACCCAAAATGCTCTGGCACACGAGGCGGGCATCAGCCGTTCCACCCTAAGTTTACTGGAACGGGGTGAAACCGTTACTCTGGCCACGCTACTCCAAGTGCTGCGGGTGTTGGATCAACTGCAAGTGATGGATGCCTTTGAAGCCCATCAACACATCAGTCCGCTGGCCTTGGCCAAGGCTGAGCAGGAAAAGCGCAAACGAGCAAGGAATACTAAAATTAGTGGCTCTGAAAAACCAGCATGATAAACATGAATACGGCCTATATAGAAATATGGGGTGAATTAGTTGGTGCAATAGCCTGGGATAACGTTAGCGGATATGCTACTTTCGAATATGATCCCAAATTTAAGAATATCGGGTGGGACTTAGCTCCCTTTCAAATGCCCATAAGTGGAGCCAAAAGAATTTTTAGTTTTCCCGCCTTACGTAAAAAAGCAGATCCTGCACTGGATACCTTCAAAGGTTTACCCGGCCTTTTAGCCGATGCTTTGCCTGACCGATATGGTCATGAACTCATCAACTTGTGGTTAGCCCAGCTCGGTCGCCCCCTGGATAGTATGAACCCGGTAGAAACCTTGTGTTTTATCGGCACACGTGGTATGGGTGCTTTGGAGTTTCTACCTGCCATCCCCAAGGAAAACAAAAGAGCCTTATCCGTGGAAATAGACCGCCTGGTAGATATGGCCAGAAAAATGCTGAACAAAAAGGAAGCTTTTGTAACCAACCTGAGGAAAGATGAAGAAAAAGCCATGCTTGAAATATTTCGCATTGGTACCTCAGCGGGTGGCGCTAGGCCCAAAGCGGTCATTGCCTACAACGAGGAAACCGGTGAGGTGAAATCAGGCCAAACCATTGCCCCCAAAGGATTTGAACACTGGCTGATTAAATTGGATGGAGTGAGTGATGTGCAGTTGGGAGCCAGCCACGGTTATGGCCGGGTAGAAATGGCCTATTACAACATGGCGCTGGCTTGTGGCATTGACATGATGCCTTCCAGGATGTTAGAAGAAAACGGAAGGGCGCATTTTATGACAAAACGGTTTGACCGGGAGGGAGGGGCTTCAAAACACCACATACAAACTTTTTGTGCCATAAAGCACTTTGATTATAATCTCATAACCAGTTTCAGTTATGAGCAGTTGTTTCAAACCCTGCGGGAACTAAAGTTGCCTTATCCTGATGCTGAGCAATTATTTCGCAGAATGGTGTTCAACGTCGTTGCCCGCAATTGTGATGATCATACCAAGAACTTCGCCTTCAGGTTGAAAAAGGGTAGCAAATGGGAACTGGCCCCGGCCTATGACGTCTGTCATGCTTATCAACCCAAACACCAATGGGTAAGCCAGCATTCCTTAAGCATTAACGGCAAACGAACTCATATTACAAAAGAAGACTTGCTTGTTATTGGAAAATCCATCAAAAACAAAAAAGCGGCTGAAACCATTGAAGAAATAAGCCACACAGTAAGCCAATGGAAATACTTCGCCGATGAGGTCATGGTTTCACCAATATTACGCGATGAAATTGGTGCCACTTTAATACGGCTATAATATATTGGATAGCTGCTGTGGCATGGATAAAAATGTCTATAAGGTTGACATGCTCTCCCACAATTCTACCAATTAAATACCGATTTTTTGAGCAATTCTAGTCCAATTTTTTATGAGTCTGGAACATCCAATTAATATAATTAATTTATTCTTAAATAGATTGTTTAGCTTAACTTGTTTGAGCCGAAATCTATAACCGTCACAGCCAATTGAAATTGGGTAACCAAAATATTTTGCCAAAATGGTCAAGATGTCATTTAAAAATTCCTAATTCATCTTCCCAAGTTCGTCATCATTTATTGCCTTGCCGCCAGGCGGGGTCTTCTTTCTGGCTTTTAATAAAGTCTTCCACCTCGTCCAATCCCGGTGCCGATTCCATGGCTTTCCAGTCAAATTTTTCATCGTAGGGATCCAGCGCCAATTGAGGATCAAATACACGTACATCTACGGGTACGGCCTTGTAGGGCGTATAATCCGGAGTGTCGGTAAAAAAATCAGCTAAGTCCGCAGCGCAGGCATCGTATTGATTTAAATAGGGTACGCCAAGAATATTCCAGAAGGTTTTAAAGATGCTGCCGAAACTGTAATGCACATGGTTGGTTTTACCCCGTTGCACATAAGGAGAAATCACCATCAGCACACTCCGGTGGGCATCCACATGATCGCGTCCATCCTGACTGTCGTCTTCCGTGATGACGATGAGCATATTTTTCCAATACGGTGTATGAGTCAGGAATTCCACAATGCGGCCCACGGCCAGATCGTTGTCGGCCATATAACTTTCTTTAAACGGAAAACCTGCTTCCGGACGTTCACCGGCACCATGGTCGTTGGGCAAGATCACGGTTAACACCGCCGGGAGGGTGTCCCGCCCGCTACCCCATTTGTTTTCAAATTCGCGCATAAACTGATCCACACGAAATTGGTCGGGAATAGCCATATTGTAGGACGGGTATTGACGGGAGGTGCGGGTGTATAGTCCCTGCGGTAATGGATAATTAATGATGTGGCGGATCCCTTCATATTTGTAATCATTTTCGTACATGCCCGGTTCGAACATGATGCTGAACCCAAAATTGTAAAATGGAACGTCATGGCGCAACAGATGATCCCACATGGAGCCCGCTTCATTATAGTCCTCCGGGTAGATGGCTCCGGCAGCTCCATTCATGGCATAAATGCCCGGTGCTGAACTCCCCGGCTTAAAACTACGGTTACCCCCATAGGATGCTGCGGTGCACGTTTCGGTCCACTGATTTGGATAGGTATTGACCAGCCAGCGATGGCCGTCTGCGGAATGGTCCGCATCCACATAAAAGTTATCGCTGATGGCAAACTGGCGGGCCAACAACAAATGATTGGGCATAATAGTAGCCTTAGTCACGGCTTTGCTTTTATCCCGGTTTGTAAAGGTTACCCCTGCGCCGAAACGGGCCAGGGTACTGTCGCCCCGACCACTGTGTAATTGGGCATACACCTCATCATAGGTGCGATTTTCCTTAGAAATAAAGATGATGTGTTTGATGGGGCTCACTCCTGCACCGGGGTACATGGGCACCACCTTTTGGGTCGGAGTATGAGATTGGGCGGCAACAAAACGGTAGTTGTTATCCAGGACTTGCTGGGTGTATTGTTTGAGTGTGGGAGCATCGGGGATCTCCACGATTTGCACCGTCCCGCGCATCAAATTACCTACATAGTGTCCTTCCGGTCCCGGTTTAAAGTTGGCGCCACCGTTCGGACCACTACCAAAACCTTTGGCATTGGCTACATATAAGTTTTTCCCATCGGGGCTGACGGCCAGTTTGGAAGGGAACCAACCGGCCGGAATATGTCCTAAGACCTGTAAAGTGGATATGTCGATGACCGCCACGGCATTGATACCTGCTTCGGCTACAAAAAGTGTTTTCTGGTCCGGACTCAACGTCAATCCAAACGGAATAACGCCCCGGAACTGTTTCACCCGCTCATCCGGTCGCAGTACAATCTCTTTAATCACGGTGTCTGCTGTGGTAGAGATGACGGAAATTAGATCGTTATTGCCATTGCTGACGAAAACGTATTCAGAAGTGGCCACCAAAGAATTAGGGCTGGCGCCTCCTACGGCCGGTATACCTTCTACCAGAGCCCCGACCAAATGGCCGGTTTTAATTTTAGAAGACACCCGTGGTTTTTGCGGATCGGCAATGTCCACGCCAAAGACAGAAAAACTTTCCGGAACATTAGGTTTCCCCAGACCGGGGACTTGCTGGCTGTCGGCGGTCACAAACCCCAGTTCCGCTTCTTTACTCAAGTATTCAAACGGGGGAAATTTCCAGGCTTTTTCGCTGGCATTTTCTTCATTAACTCCCGGTAATGGCCGGTATTGAAACATGCCTACGTTGGCCACCCAGGCGCGCCGTCCATCCGGAGATAAACAGATGCCAAACGGATAACGGCCAACGCTCACCTGGCTGACCAGTTTCTTAGTGCGGGTATCCGCAATGATCATACGAAACCCAATCTGATCCACGATATACAACATCTGGCCATCAGCAGACAGCACCAGGTCTCCCAGATAACCATCGCTAAAATCTCCGGTTGAATCCTCCAGGGCACACGAAATACTATCTGTCTTTTTACCGCTGGCCAAATCAAAAAGATAGATCTGGTTGGTCTCTCCTCCGGCCACGTAAACCGTGCGATTATCCGGAGAAACAGCCAACCCCATAAATACGGAGGCTAAAATGCCCCGGTCCGTTGAGGCACCTTCAGGTATCTGGCGCACGCGCGGTCTGTCGGTTGCTAAACTGTCGATGATACTGATGGACAAGGGTTCCGTACCACTGTTGGCGGTAACGAGAGTTTGTCCATCCGGACTCAGGGTTAA
>JAYRWN010000327.1:0-2531 GCA_041917975.1 Saprospiraceae bacterium
CAGAACCCTATTTTATGCGCATAGACCTGTTTCGTCAGACGTCCACATCCACGGACAACAATGGCAATACTTCCACAGAGCCTGTGGCTTATTCACCATTAGGCATCCATTTAGGGGGTGGTCTATTTGTTGATGCTCATAAAAATGTAAGTTTGTTAGTAGAAGAATTAGATCATAGAGCCGGTCAAGATTTAACCTTGGTTTTTCGGGGGCCGCGATCCGGGCGAAAAGTGGATTATGTGCGCCGGGGGGATTATTTTTATCGCCAGTCCAATGGTTTTCTAGGTGGCAAAGATGAAGTATGGGTGCGACCCGGTTTGATTAATTTTGAGCGTCCGCACAGCCAGCGACGCTTAGCAGTAAGCCCGATGGGTTTGACCTATTATCAATTATTAAGCAAAGAAGAATTAACCTGGCAAGGCCAGGATTTGCATTATCAAGGTGTATTGGATAAAGATAAGATCACCGTTAGTCCGGATCATCTAACCTGGGATCGACTGCGCATATCCCGGGAATCTGTGGGTATAGCAATTAATAGTGGCTGGGAGGATAAAATTACCGTAACTACGGATGGTACAACCTGGTTGGTGTATAACCGTTATTACCGCGGTTATCGTATTTGGCGCAGTGGCGATAAAATATTTATCGAAGAGAATGGCAAACGCTGCGGCTCGTGGGAATTGAAATAAACAGGGTGAACAACCATCGCTCAAATTACCCAATTTTGACCACCTTCAAAGCGGTCATTGAGGGGTATTTGATTTCAACTAAGCCGATAAAAGGAGAGGATATAACACACGACTATGTCAGGAAAAAAAAGAAATAGACTCCATCTAAAATAGTCTCGACCATTTTTTACTAAATAAGTACTTTTAACTTTTTACTTCAGCAAGGTAAAGGTATTGGCAGCAACAAAAACTCCCGGACGGATGCGATGGACCATTGGCGCGCTCATATTTGCCGCCACCACCATGAATTTGGTGGATCGCCAGGTTCTAGGCATCCTGGCCAGTGATTTACAACGACAGTTTGGTTGGAATGAAATAGAATATGGATACATCGTCAGCGCTTTTCAGCTGACGTATGCGTTGGGCATGGCGATAGTGGGTAATATCATTGACCGCATAGGCACGCGTCTGGGGTATGCATTATCGGTAATCCTGTGGAGTATAGTTTGTGCAGCGCATGCTCTGGTGGGCAATGCTCTGGGCTTTGGGATAGCACGGGCTTTTTTGGGCATCACGGAAGCGGGCAACTTTCCGGCGGCAATAAAAGCCACAGCCGAGTGGTTTCCGCTCAAAGAAAGGTCCTTCATGGCTGGATTTATCAATGCTGGCTCAAATATGGGGGTAATCGTCGCAGCCCTGTTGGTGCCATTTATGGCTTTAAATTATGGGTGGCAATCTGCATTTATAGTCACCGGGATTTTGGGTTTGATGGTTGGGGTGTTGATCTGGTGGTATTATCGCCCTCCGGAGCAACATAAAAGTATTTCCCCGCAAGAATTAGCTTACATCCAAGCCGACCAGGAAATTCCGGCTAAAATAAAATGGATTGACCTGATTAAATACCGCCAACTGTGGGTGATCGTGGTCATGAAATTCCTGGTGGACCCGGTCTGGTATTTTTATTTGTATTGGTTACCAAAATACCTCGACAAAGTCCACGGTATTCCATTAGGCCAGCTTAGTTTACCGCTGATGACGGTTTACCTCATGTCGGACGCCGGCAGTATCGCCGGTGGATGGTTACCCACCCGACTGATGAGCAAAGGTATGTCCCTGCACCGGGCGCGTAAAACGACCTATCTTATTTGCGCCATAGCGGTCTGGCCGATGTTTTTTGGCGCTTTTTACACCCAACTGTGGGTAGCCGTCTTGATGGTAGGCCTGGCTCTGGCAGCTCAACAAGCCTGGTCGTCCAACACCTTTACTCTTGCTTCCGATATGTTTCCAAAACAGGCCGTGGCCGCCGCCACCGGTATGGGAGGCATGGCCGGGGCACTAGGTGGATTTGTATTTGCCAATATCATTGGGTGGGTCCTGGAAAACACCGGAAGTTATAATGTCTTGTTTTTTTATGCTGCCAGCGCTCACAGCATTTCTTTCCTGGTCTTAATGTTGATGATTCCTGCCATTCAAAAAATAAACTTAAAATAAGCGAGTAAATCAGATTATTGAATTATGCTAAGTGCCATTCATCCTAAACTACCCATGCGGAACAAAGCCGTCACTAAACAATTTTATACCGAACAACTTGGCTTCACTATTTGGGGTGGTGATTATCCGGACTATTTGATGGTTGAACGCGATAACCTACAAATTCATTTTTTTGAATTCAAAACTTTGGACCCGCCTAAAAATTATGGCCAGGTCTACATCCGCACCACCGCTATTCATGCTTTGCATCAATCATTTTTGGACCGGGGAGTAAAAATTCACCCGGGAGGACCCTTAGCCTTAAAAGCCTGGGGTCAATACGAATTTTCCATCCTCGACCCGGATCATAATTTATTGACCTTTGGGCAACCC
>JAYRWN010000328.1:0-3885 GCA_041917975.1 Saprospiraceae bacterium
CGGTGATCGCTGCACCATAGCTCGGCGCTTTGTCGGTATTGAGCGTGGCAGGCTTTTCCCAGTGCTTCAGGCCTCGCAGGGCCTTGCCCAGGAACCGCTTCGCTGCCTTGGCGCTGCGGGTCGGCGACAGGTAGAAATCGAGGCACTGTTGCAAATAGTCGGTGGTGATAAACTTATCATCCCCTTTTGCTGATGGAGCTGCACATGAACCCATTCAAAGGCCGGCATTTTCAGCGTGACATCATTCTGTGGGCCGTACGCTGGTACTGCAAATACGGCATCAGTTACCGTGAGCTGCAGGAGATGCTGGCTGAACGCGGAGTGAATGTCGATCACTCCACGATTTACCGCTGGGTTCAGCGTTATGCGCCTGAAATGGAAAAACGGCTGCGCTGGTACTGGCGTAACCCTTCCGATCTTTGCCCGTGGCACATGGATGAAACCTACGTGAAGGTCAATGGCCGCTGGGCGTATCTGTACCGGGCCGTCGACAGCCGGGGCCGCACTGTCGATTTTTATCTCTCCTCCCGTCGTAACAGCAAAGCTGCATACCGGTTTCTGGGTAAAATCCTCAACAACGTGAAGAAGTGGCAGATCCCGCGATTCATCAACACGGATAAAGCGCCCGCCTATGGTCGCGCGCTTGCTCTGCTCAAACGCGAAGGCCGGTGCCCGTCTGACGTTGAACACCGACAGATTAAGTACCGGAACAACGTGATTGAATGCGATCATGGCAAACTGAAACGGATAATCGGCGCCACGCTGGGATTTAAATCCATGAAGACGGCTTACGCCACCATCAAAGGTATTGAGGTGATGCGTGCACTACGCAAAGGCCAGGCCTCAGCATTTTATTATGGTGATCCCCTGGGCGAAATGCGCCTGGTAAGCAGAGTTTTTGAAATGTAAGGCCTTTGAATAAGACAAAAGGCTGCCTCATCGCTAACTTTGCAACAGTGCCTAAAATAAGCCTTATATCCAAGCATAAAACAAGGTTGTCTAGACTTCTTTTAACAGTAAAGTTATCATAAAACTGAATTTTATTTTTTAGGTAAGTTTATGCATTCTATCCGCATTCGTTAAGACACAACTATTTGCATAGTGACACTATTTTATAATGGTGGGCTTTTGTTGTGTCTTTAAGAATATATGCGGATATATAAAGTAAAAGTATGCTTAATTTATAAGTATGCTTTTAGTGCATAGTTTCCAGTTATAACTTAATTGACTAGCTATTTGTCCACCCTGTGGATGAATAGCTTTTTTTTTGGGAGGACACTGTGATGCTAGCTTTTGTTTTCACCTAAATCCTGTTTGCTGCATAAAAAATTTCAAGAGCTAAACAGGAGTAAATAAAAATGAGTTTAATTATTAAAGCGAGAAACATACGCTTGGATTATGCTGGGCGTGATGTTTTGGATATTGATGAATTGGAAATTCACTCTTATGACCGTATTGGTCTTGTGGGTGATAACGGAGCAGGAAAGAGTAGTTTACTCAAAGTACTTAATGGCGAAATTGTTTTAGCCGAAGCGACATTACAGCGTTTTGGTGATTTTGCACATATCAGCCAACTGGGCGGAATCGAAATAGAAACGGTCGAAGACCGGGCAATGTTATCTCGCCTTGGTGTTTCCAATGTACAAAACGACACAATGAGTGGCGGAGAGGAAACTCGTGCAAAAATTGCTGCCGCATTTTCCCAACAAGTACATGGCATTCTAGCGGATGAACCAACCAGCCACCTTGATCTCAATGGAATAGATCTACTTATTGGTCAACTTAAAGCATTTGATGGAGCATTACTTGTTATCAGTCATGACCGATATTTTCTTGATATGGTTGTAGACAAGATATGGGAGTTAAAAGACGGTAAAATTACGGAATATTGGGGTGGTTACTCGGATTACTTGCGTCAAAAAGAAGAAGAGCGACAACACCAAGCCGTAGAATATGAGCTGATGATGAAGGAACGGGAGCGATTAGAATCTGCTGTGCAAGAAAAACGCCAGCAAGCTAATCGATTAGACAATAAGAAAAAAGGAGAAAAATCCAAAAACTCTACCGAAAGTGCTGGACGACTTGGGCATGCAAAAATGACTGGCACCAAGCAAAGAAAACTGTATCAGGCAGCTAAGAGTATGGAAAAGCGTTTGGCTGCATTAGAAGATATTCAAGCACCAGAGCATTTGCGTTCTATTCGTTTTCGTCAAAGTTCAGCCCTAGAACTGCACAATAAGTTCCCGATTACGGCAGATGGTCTGAGCTTAAAATTTGGTAGCCGTACTATCTTTGATGACGCTAACTTTATAATACCGCTTGGCGCTAAAGTCGCTATAACTGGATCGAATGGAACAGGGAAAACGTCCTTGTTAAAAATGATATCAGAACGTGCTGATGGATTAACCATATCTCCAAAAGCTGAAATTGGCTACTTTACACAAACAGGATATAAATTTAACACGCATAAATCTGTGCTCTCCTTTATGCAGGAAGAGTGCGAGTACACAGTTGCGGAAATTCGTGCAGTATTGGCTTCAATGGGGATCGGAGCGAATGATATTCAAAAAAACTTATCCGACTTATCGGGAGGTGAAATCATCAAACTGCTTTTATCCAAAATGCTTTTAGGAAAATATAATATTTTGCTTATGGATGAACCAGGAAACTATCTTGACCTAAAAAGTATTGCCGCATTAGAAACAATGATGAAGTCCTATGCAGGAACTATTATCTTCGTATCTCATGACAAGCAATTGGTCGATAATATTGCTGACATTATCTACGAGATCAAAGACCACAAAATCATCAAGACTTTTGAGAGAGATTGTTAATGATAGCCAATCTAATCCGAACATTAATTATTGAACTCTTTAAAGGAAATTAAAAATGACAATTCAAGATATTCAATCACTTGCTGAAGCACACGGCTTGTTGCTTACGGACAAAATGAATTTCAATGAAATGGGCATTGATTTTAAGGTCGTTTTTGCTCTTGATACAAAGGGGCAACAATGGTTGCTGCGTATTCCTCGTCGTGATGGCATGAGGGAACAAATCAAGAAAGAAAAACGCATTTTAGAATTGGTAAAAAAACATCTTTCTGTAGAGGTTCCTGATTGGAGAATTTCATCTACAGAATTAGTGGCTTATCCCATACTTAAAGATAATCCTGTTTTAAATTTGGATGCTGAAACCTATGAAATAATTTGGAATATGGACAAAGATAGCCCGAAATACATAACATCTTTGGCAAAAACCTTATTTGAAATCCATAGTATTCCTGAAAAAGAAGTTCGGGAAAATGATTTGAAAATTATGAAACCTTCAGATTTAAGACCTGAAATAGCAAACAATTTGCAGTTAGTAAAATCTGAAATTGGTATAAGTGAGCAATTGGAAACCCGCTACAGAAAATGGTTGGATAATGATGTTCTATGGGCAGATTTCACCCAATTTATACATGGCGATTTATATGCTGGGCATGTACTAGCTTCAAAGGATGGAGCTGTTTCAGGCGTTATTGATTGGTCAACAGCCCATATAGATGACCCAGCGATTGATTTTGCTGGGCATGTAACTTTGTTTGGAGAAGAAAGCCTCAAAACTCTAATCATCGAGTATGAAAAACTAGGGGGTAAAGTTTGGAATAAACTATATGAACAGACTTTAGAAAGAGCAGCGGCCTCTCCTTTGATGTATGGTTTATTTGCCTTAGAAACTCAAAATGAAAGCCTTATCGTTGGAGCAAAAGCTCAGTTGGGAGTTATATAATTTAAAAATATGATTGCTGAGGCACTGTTGCAAATAGTCGGTGGTGATAAACTTATCATCCCCTTTTGCTGATGGAGCTGCACATGAACCCATTCAAAGGCCGGCATTTTC